>CAIXAA010000479.1 GCA_903917305.1 uncultured Myxococcales bacterium
CGGCCGTAGATGAGGTTGTCGCCCAGCATCAGGAACGTGCTGTCATTGCCGATGAATTCTTCGCCGATGATGAGCGCCTCGGCGATGCCGCGCGGCTCCTGCTGCACGGCGTACTCGAGGCGGATGCCCCAGCTGCTGCCGTCGCCCAGAAGGGCCTGAAAGCGCGGAATGTCTTCGGGGGACGAGATGATCAGGATGTCGCGCACCCCCGCCACCAGCAACGTGGTGAGCGGATAATAGATCATCGGCTTGTTGTAGATGGGCTGCAGTTGCTTGGAGGCGACGAGCGTGAGTGGGTGCAGGCGCGTGCCGCGGCCGCCGGC
This sequence comes from uncultured Myxococcales bacterium, assembly GCA_903917305.1. GTDB lineage: Bacteria > Myxococcota_A > UBA9042 > UBA9042 > UBA9042 > CAIXAA01. The sequence continues at coordinate 324 of CAIXAA010000479.1, forward strand.
GAGAAGGATGCCTTTCAACATGCTGGGTCCTGCGCGGCTGCGGGTGATGGGCGCGAGCCGGCGGCGGAGTCTACCGGTGCGGTGTGGCAGTGGCAACCGGGAGCGTGTGCAGATGCGCAGGCTTGAACGGTGCAGCCGAGTCTTTGCCTGCAAACTTGCGTAGTACCGGAAAGCCGGGCACTTGCAGGGTCCCTCAAGGGAATCGGACCTACTTCTGCGCAGCCGCCGCGGGCTCGGCCTTGGCCGGCAACTCATGCGCCACGTGCCGCGAGGCCACCGCCGTGCGCACGCCCGCACCGGCCGTTTGCGCCATGGTCATCGCACGGTACGGCAGCATGCCGATGATCAGCAGGGCCGCCATCGCGATGCCCATCGCCCAGGTCAGCGAGGGCTCGCGGACGTACTCGCGCTCCGTGCGACCCTCGGGCCGCATGTAGACGAACACGGTGACGCGCAGGTAGTAGTAGGCGCTGACCAGTGAATTCAGCACGAGAATGATGACGTGCGGCAGGTACTTGCCGTTTTCGACCGCCAGCACGTCGCGCAGCAGCTGCAGCTTGCCGAAGAAGCCCAGCGTCGGCGGGACGCCGGCCAGGCTGATCATCGCGAGGCCCAAGACCGCGCCGGCAAAGGGATAGCGGCGGCCCATGCCGACGAGCTGGGCTTCGCCCGTGAGCTCCTCGCCGCCCGAGCCCACCGTCGACAAGGCCGCAAAGGCCGCCAGCGACGCCACGGCGTAGCCGACGAGGTAGAACGGCACGGCGCCGGTCGGGACCGCGTAGGGCGCACCGAGCGTGCCATCCGGCACCGACGCGACGCAGCCGAGCAGCAGGTAACCGGCGTGGGCAATGGCGGAGTAGGCGAGCATCCGCTTGACGCTCTTCTGGGTCAGCGCCAGCAGGTTGCCGACGGTCATCGTCACGACGCCGAAGGTGGCCAGCATGGTCGCCATCGGCAGGTGCAGCTCCGACATGCCGACGCCGGCCAGCGCGGCGTAGAGGATCTTCAAGAAAGCGCCGAAAGCCGCAACCTTGACGCCGCTCGACATGAAACCGGTGATCGGGGTGGGCGCGCCTTCATAGGCGTCCGGCGTCCACATGTGGAACGGCACGGCCGCGACCTTGAAGAGGAAAGCCGCCATCGTCATCAGCACGGCCAGGTGCAGCCAGCCGCCCTGCCCCGGCTTGGGCATCGCCAGCGCGCGCTGGATCTCGATGAAGGACGTGCCGCCGGACATGCCGAACAGGAACGCCATGCCGTAGAGCAGGAAGGCCGAAGCCACCGAGCCCATGATGAAGTACTTCATGCCGGCTTCGACGGAAGCGGCCGAGGTGCGCTTGAAGGCGACCAGCACGTAGATCGACATCGACATGATCTCGAGGCCGATGAAGAGGCTGAGCAGGCTCTCCGACGAGACCATGACGGCCATGCCGAAGGTCGCGAAGTGCAGCAGCGCGTAGTACTCGCCGTAGCTCGAGCCTTGTTCGACCAGGTACTTCGGGCTGGACAGGTGGGTGAGCATGGCGCTCATGGCGACCAAAGCCGTGAAGAACAGGGACATCGGCGAGGCGGACAGGTGGTAGCCGAAGGCGACCGTGTGCATCTCGTTGCCGCCGTGCTTCCACAACATGGCGCACGCGAGGATGGCCATGGCCGATGTGCCCGCGCCGAAACGGCCCCAGAAGCTGCGCGCCTCCGTGGTGCTCGGCAGGAAGGGGTCGACGACGAGCGTAAACAGCGCCGCGAACAGCAGGATCAGCAGCGGCGACGTGAGGGCGAGATCGTGAAGCATGGGACCTCGGAGCGGAACGGGGTGCGTGTGCGGTCAGCGGGCGACGCGGTTAGCGAGCGGCTTGGGCCTCGGCCTGCTTGAGCTCACGCTGGTAATCGATCGGTGCGCGAACTTGCAGGATGGCGGGGCGGCTGGGCGCCACCATCGCGTGCACGGTCGCTTCGGACATCTTGAGGAACGGGCCGGGCATGACGCCGATCCAGATGACGAATACGGCGAACGCCGACATCAGGGCGCGCTCGCGGAAGGTCAGGTCGGCCAGGCCTTCGTTTTCGGGCTTGGTGATGGGACCGAAGAACACGCGGCGCACCATCGAGAGCATGTAGACCGCGCCGAGCACGATGCCGAGCGTGGCGACGGCCGTGCCGCCCAGGACGAGCGTGCGCCAGGGCATGCCGCCGCCGGGCGGGACGAACGCGGCGTGGACGCCTTCCTTGAAGGAGCCGCCGAAGATGAGGAATTCACCCACGAACCCGTTGGTCAGCGGCAAGGCGATGCTGGACATCGTGATGAACACGAAGAACGCGGCGTAGACCGGCATGCGCTTGGCGATGCCGCCGAACTCCGAGATTTCGCGCGTGTGGCGGCGTTCGTAGACGAAGCCGACCAGGAGGAACAGCGCGCCGGTGGAGATGCCGTGGTTCAGGCCTTGCAACAGCGCGCCCTGCAACGCTTCTTCGTTGAAGATGACGATGCCGAGCATGACGAAGCCGAGGTGGCTCACCGACGAGTAGGCGACGAGGCGCTTCACATCGGTCTGCATGTAGGCCATCAACGCGCCAAAGACGATGCCGATGACCGCGAGGATCAGGAGCAGCGGCGAGAACTTGCCCATCGCTGCCGGGAACAGCGGAATCGCGAAGCGCAAGAGACCGTAGGTGCCGAGCTTGAGCATGACGCCGGCCAGGACGACGGAGCCGGGCGTCGGCGCTTCGGTGTGCGCGTCCGGCAACCACGTGTGGAACGGGAAGACGGGGACCTTGATGAGGAAAGCCAGCGCGAAGGCGGCGAACAGCCAGCTCTGCTCCGGCGTGGACAGGTGCAGCTGCGTCAGGCGCAGCAGCGAGAAGGAGCCACCCGCCTTGCCGTACAGGTAGAGGATGGCGACCAGCATGAGCAGCGAGCCGAACATCGTGTACAGAAAGAACTTCACCGTCGCGTAGATGCGGTCGCGGCCACCCCAGATGCCGATGATGAGGTACATCGGGATGAGCATGATTTCCCAGAACACATAGAAAACCAGCATGTCCACGGCGAGCAGCGAGCCGAGCATGCCGGTCTCGAGGATCAGCATGGCGATCGCGAACTCTTTCCAGCGCTTGTCGATGGCGGACCAGGCGCCGATGAACACGATCGGCGTCAGGCACACCGTCAGCAGCACGAGCGGCAGCGACAGGCCGTCGATGGCGAGGGTCCAGCGCGCGCCGATGCCCGGAATCCAAGCGAAATCGTCCGCCAGCTGCATCGTCTGCGAGCTGAGGTTGAACTGCTGGTAGACCAGCACGCCGACCAGCAGGGTCAGCAGCGACCCGCCGAGGCTGATGGCCTTGTGCACCGCGCCGTGCTCGCCGGGCACCATCAGCGCCACCAGCGCGAACAGCGTCGGCAAGGCGCACAGGAGCGTCAGCAGCGGAAAGCCGCCGTGGCTCTGGAACTGCAGCCAGGTCTGCGCGAATGTCGTTTCCATGCCTTTCTTCCCTTGTGGCAGGTGCCGAGGCTCGATCTTCCGAAGCTAAATCAGGTACCAGGCGAGCGCCGCCACACCGACGACCGTGCCGATGAGGTACGCCTGCACCTCGCCGGTCTGGGCCAGACGCCCCAGGTGCGACAGTCCGACGAGCGCGTAGCCGGGGCCGCGCACCATGGCGAGGTCCACGAGGACGCGATCGACGACCTGGAACAGCGCGCGCGAGACGGCCCGCAGCGGCGTGATGACGACGGCGTGGTAGAACTCGTCGACGTAGTACTTGTTCAGCAAGGCGTTGTAGACCGGGCGGAAGGTCGTCGCGATGCGCGCCGGCACTTCGGAGACGCCGCGACCGTAGAGCTGCCACGCGATGAACACGCCGATGGAGGCGACAAGGACCGAGAGGCCCATGAGGCCGTACTCGACGCTCGGGGCCAGCTCGCCTTCGACGAGCTCCTTGCCGCGGGCGAGCACGGGCTCCAACCAGTGGTAGAAGAAGTTGTAGTGGCCGTGCGCGAACGGCATGCCGACCCAGCCGCCCACCACCGACAGCGCGGCGAGGATCGCGAGCGCGGAGCCCATCGGCCACGGCGCGTCGTGCGCGTGATCCCACGTGTGGTGATCGCCGCGGTACTCGCCCGTGAACGTGAGGAAGTACAGGCGGAACATGTAGAACGCCGTCATCAGCGCGGCGCACAAGCCCAGCGCGAACGCGACCTTGCGCCAGATGCCGAGGTGCTCGACCGACTCGATGTAGTGCTTCTTGATGCCCTGCTCTGCCGCGGCAACCTTGGCCATGTCCGCGGCTTCGCCTCCGGCGGCGCCGGCTTCGGCGAAGGCCTGGCGCTTGAAGCCGCCCTCGTAGTACGCAGCCAGCTTCTCGGCGTCCGGCTTCAAGGCCACGGTTTCCGCCAGGATCGCGTCCTTGGAGAAGAAGCCGGCCAGCGGCGGCAGGCCGGCGATGGCGATGCAGGAGATGAGGAAGGTCGCGTTGACGAGCGGCATCTTCTTCTTGAGGCCGCCCATCTTGCGGATGTCCTGCTCGTGGTGCAGGCCGTGGATGACCGCGCCGGCGCCGAGGAACAGGCAAGCCTTGAAGAACGCGTGGGTGAACAGGTGGAAGATGCCGGCGGCGAAGGCGCCCGCGCCGACCGCGATCACCATGAAGCCGAGCTGCGAAACCGTTGAGTACGCAAGCACTTTCTTGATGTCGTTCTGCACCAGGCCGATGGAGGCGGCGAAGATGGCGGTCAGGGCGCCGACCATCATCACCACCGTCATCGCGTGCGGCGACAGGGCGAAGAGGAAGTTCATGCGGGCGATCATGTAGACGCCGGCGGTGACCATCGTGGCGGCATGGATGAGGGCGGAGACAGGCGTCGGGCCAGCCATCGCGTCCGGCAACCAGACATAGAGCGGGATCTGCGCGGACTTGCCGCAGGCGCCGACGAACAGCAGCAGGCAGATCAGCGTGATGGTGGGCGCGTGGTCGATGGCGCGGGCGCTGTCCGAGAAGTGCGCGCGCAGGCTGTCGAAGTCGACCGAGCCGCCGGCGTAGGCGAGCAGCAGGAAGATGGCGACGACAAAGCCGATGTCGCCGATGCGGTTGACGACGAAGGCCTTCTGGCCGGCTTCCGCCTTGTCCATGTCCTTGAACCAGAAGCCGATCAGCAGGTAGGAGCAGGCGCCGACGCCTTCCCAGCCGATGAACAGCATTGCGAGGTTCTTGCCCAGGACGAGCATGAGCATCGAGAAGACGAACAGGTTCAAGTACGCGAAATAGCGCGCGATGCCTGGGTCGTCGTCCATGTAGGACGTCGTGGAGAGGTGCACGAGGAAGCCCACGCCGGTCACGACGCGGAGCATGACCGCGGACAGCTGATCGGCGAGAAAGGCGAAGTCGAACGAGTAGTTGCCTGCGACGATCCAGTGGTACGCCTCGAAGCGGAAGGCCGCGTTCGGGTCGGTGACCATCGCGCCGCGCAGGCCTTGGAAGACCATGACGCTGAGCAGGAACGACGCGAGCACCGTCGTGCTGCCAATGGCGTAGACGGTCTGGCGGGAGAAGCGCTTGCCGAACAGGCCGTTCAGGATGCCGCCCAGCAAAGGCAGCAGCACGATGATCGGCAGCAAGGCGGACGGTGAGAAGGAAAAGGCGGTCATGGGCGACTCCGTACCACTTTCATCTGCGTATCAGCGTCATCTGCGGATTCAGCGACTTCGTTGCCGGAACGGTGTCAGCGCTTGAGCAGGCGCAGGTCGTCGATGTAGGTCGTCTGCTTGAGCCGGAAGACCGAGAGCACCAAGGCCAGGCCCACGGCAGCCTCCGCGGCAGCCACGGCGATGATGAAGAACGCCAGCACATGCCCTTCGGTCCACGCGTTGTAGCGCGAGAAGCCGACCAGGGTCAGGTTGACGGCGTTGAGCATCACTTCGACAGACATCAGCATGATCAGCACGTTGCGACGCGTCAGCACGCCGACCAGGCCGAGCGAGAACAGCAGGGCTGCCAGCGTCAGGATGTGTCCGAGCGGTATCGCGGTCATCGGCTCTCCTTGTCGTCGCAGGCGGCGCGCATCAGTGGTGGCCGCCGTGGCCGGCAGCCGCTTCACCGTCGCCGGCAGCGTGGCCTTCGGTCTTGAACTCTTCGGCGGGCGACGGCACCGGGCGATCGACGTACGCCAGGTTCTTCTTGGCGAGCACGACCGCGCCCACCGCCGCCACGAGCAGCAGCACGGACACGAGCTCAAACGGGACCATGAAGGTCGAGTACATCATGTGCCCGACTTCCTTGACGGTTCCGAAGGTGTCGTGCTGCGTCAGATCCACGGCCTTGGCCGCGCTGGCCGCCAGACCGATGCCGTTGAGCAGCTTGCCGAACACGAACAGCGCGACACCGCCGCCGAGCATCTTGGCGTAGGAGATCTTCGGCTCGCGAATCTCGTCCGGCGACAGGTTGAGCAGCATGATCACGAAGGTGAAGAGCACCATGATCGCGCCGGCGTAGACGATGATCTGCAGGATCGACAGCAGGTGCGCGCTCAGCAGCGCGTACAAGCCGGCGAGGAAAAAGAAGGACACGATCAGCAGCAATGCCGCATGGATCGGACTGCGGCCCGTGGTCGGCAACAGCATCGCGGCCGTCGACAGCACGGCGCCGGCACCCAGCGCGTAGAAGAGCAGCAACTCGGTCGGCATGGTATCCTCGCGTTCGTTCGCCGGCTCGTAGAGAAAAATGGCGCCGCTGGGGATCGTCAGAGGGCGCGGCCGTCTGGGGTATCGGCTTGTCTGCCTGATCAGCTCTGCATGGCTGCGGCGCGCTTGCGCATGGCTTCGATCAACTGCGGACGGAACTTCGTGACGATGGACCGGATGGGCCACGCCGCCGCCTCGCCGAGCGCGCAGATGGTGTTGCCCTCGATGCCGGTGCAGGTATCGATGAGCAGATCGAGGTGCGCCGGCTCGCCCAAGCCCTCGTCCATCTTCTTGATGATGTTGTAGAGCCAGCCCGTGCCCTGGCGGCAGGGCGTGCATTGGCCGCAGCTCTCGTGCTTGTAGAACGATGACACGCGCCTGGCCACCTGCAGCATGTCGGTACCGTCGTGCATGACGACGATGCCGGCCGTGCCGAACATGGAGCCGACTGCCTTCAAGGAGTCGAAATCCAAGGGGATATCGATCTCGTCCTTCGTGATGAACGGGCAGGAGGAGCCGCCGGGGATGACCGCGAGCAGTTCGCGATCGTCCAGGATGCCGCCGCCGAACTCGGGCGCGTAGATGCAGTCGCGCATCGTCGTGCCCATCTTCATCTCGTAGAGACCGGGCTTTTTGACGTGGCCGGAGATGCCCATCAGCTTGGTGCCGCCATTGCGCGGTGTGCCCAGGGCGTTGAAGCCGTCGGCGCCAAGCTCGAGGATGACGGGCACGCAAGCCAGCGTTTCGACGTTGTTGACCAGCGTCGGCATGCCGAACAGGCCGATGTTCGCGGGGAACGGCGGCTTGAGGCGCGGCTGACCGGGCTTGCCCTCGATGGACTCGATCAGCGCCGTCTCTTCGCCGCACACGTAGGCGCCGGCGCCCGGGTGCGTGAACACGTCGAGATCAAAGCCGGTTCCCTGGATGTTC
>CAIXAA010000480.1 GCA_903917305.1 uncultured Myxococcales bacterium
CGCAATGCGGCTTCTGCACGCCCGGCATGCTGATGTCGAGCGCCGCCTACATCGACCAGCTCGCCTTGCAGGACGACCCGCAGGTCACGCGCGCCGGCATCGCGGAGGCGCTCGGCGGAAACCTGTGCCGTTGCACCGGGTACACGAAGATCTTCGACGCCGTCGAGCTGGCCGCGCGCGAGATCCTGCAGCGCAGCGCCGCGATGAACTCCGCAGAATCAGGCTCTTGCACGGCCGGGGAGGGCGAGCCATGACGCACGCTCGCATCGTCGGCGGCCGTCACGGCAAGCCGGACTCGCTCGACGCCATGACCGGCGTGGCGCGCTTCACCGACGACCTCGTGCTGCCGCGGATGCTGCACGCGAAGATCCTGCGCTCGCCGCACGCCCATGCCCGCATCGTGCGCATCGACACGACGCGCGCCGAGATGCTGCAAGGCGTGCACGCCGTCGTGGTCGGCGCCGAAATGCCGATGCGGTACGGCATCATTCCGTGGACGCCGGACGAGCAGGCGCTGGCGGCGGACAAGGTGCGCTACGTCGGCGACGCGGTGGCGGCGGTCGCGGCGGTGAGCGAGGAGGTGGCGACGGCCGCCTGCCGACTGATTGACGTCGAGTACGAAGTCCTGCCCGCGCTGACGACGCCGGAGGCGGCGCTCGCGCACCCCGAGACACGCATCCACGAGGCGAACCGCCACGGCAACGTGACCAAGGCGGTGCAACTCGCATTTGGCGATGTGGAAGGGCAGTTGCAGGCTGCGGACTTGGTGGTCGAAGGCCACTACCAGTTCCACGGCTCGACGCACGGCATGCTGGAGCCGCACTGCGCCATCGGCCACGTCGACGGGCGCGGCCTGCTGACAGTGTGGTCCTCGACGCAGGTGCCGCACTACCTGCACCGTGAACTCTCGAAAGTGCTGGGCATTCCCACGCACCAGATCCGCGTCATCCAGCCGCTGGTCGGTGGCGCATTCGGCGGCAAGTCGGAGCCGTTCGACCTCGAGTTCGTCGTCGCCAAGCTGGCGCAGAAGACGGGTCGTCCGGTCAAGTGCCTGTATACGCGGGAGGAAGTCTTCCTCGCCCACCGCGGTCGCCATCCGTTCGACATGCACTACCGCACCGGCTTCACCAAGGACGGCAAGATCCTGGCGGTGGACGCGAAATCGGTGCTCGATGGCGGCGCGTACAGCTCTTTTGGCCTGGTGACCACCTATTATTCCGGGCAGTTGCTCGGTTCGCCCTACGCGTTCCAGAGCTACCGCTTTGATTCCACCCGCGTCTATACCAACAAGCCGGCCTGCGGTCCCAAGCGCGGTCACGGCAGCGTGCAGCCGCGGTTCGCCATCGAGGTGCAGCTCGACAAGGCGGCCCGCGCCCTCGGCATCGACCCGATCGAGCTGCGGCGCCGCAACTTCATCGGCGAGAACAGCCAGACGATCAACGAGTTCCATATTGGCAGCAGCGGCTTTCTCGAGTGCCTCACCGCCGTGGAAGAAGCCTCCGGTTGGAAGGAACGGCACGGCAAGCTGCCGCGCGGCCGCGGTCTCGGCGTCGCTGGCTCCACCTACATCAGTGGCACGAACTACTGCATCTATCCTACGGAATTGCCGCAATCGGGCGTGCAGATCTGCCTGGACCGCTCCGGCCGCATCCGCGTCTTCGCCGGCACGTCGGACATCGGGCAGGGCAGCTCCACCATGCTCGCCGTCATCGCCGCCGACGAGCTGGGCGTGGAGCTGGACGACGTGCGCGTCATCGCCGCCGACAGCGATCTTTGCCCCGTGGATCTAGGCGCCTACAGCTCGCGCATCACCTTGATGGCCGGCAATGCGTGCCTCAATGCCGCGCGTGACCTCGCTGGCAAGGTGCGCGATGCCGTGGCGACCAAATGGGGCTGCACCAAGCGCGAAGTGCTGTTGGCCGGTCGCCGGGCGCAGCGCCTCGACAATCCCGAAGTGTGGATGCCGATTCAGGAAGCGTTCATCCTCGCCGAGTGCGCATTCGGCACCATGGGGGCGACCGGCAGCTACCAGACGCCCAAGGAAGGCGTGCACGGCGAGTACCGCGGCGGCACCATCGGCGCCAGTCCCGCGTACAGCTTCACGGCGCACATCGCCGAAGTCTCGGTCGACGAGGAAACCGGCGAAGTTACGGTGGAAAAGGTCTGGTGCGCGCACGATTGCGGCAAGGCTTTGAGTCCCGTGCTCGTGGAAGGCCAGATCGAAGGCAGCTGCTACATGGGCGCCGGCGAAACCGTCATGGAATCGCATGGTGTCATGGCGAGCGGCCTGCGAACGGACGGTCAGCGCCGCGATCCGGGACCCGGCAAGGAAGGGCTGCTGGCGGCGAGCTCCCTGTTGGACTACCGGATGCCGACGACGCTGGATACGCCGGAACTGCACGCGTTCATTGTCGAAAAGCCGGATCCGCGTGGGCCGCACGGCGCCAAGGAGGCGGGCGAGGGACCGCTGCACTCCGTGATTCCAGCGATCTGCAACGCGATCTTCGACGCCGTGGGTGTGCGCATCGATGCGCTGCCGGTCGCGCCGGAGAAGGTGCTGCGGGCGTTGCGTGAGGCGCGGAAGTCCTGAGGGCGCCGTCTGCAGCCTGGCGAAGCGGGCACGGGCAGCAGAGCGCACCAATTCCAGGCCATCAGGGCGGAAGCGCCGCGCACGCCCAGGCTGCCTGAGCGTGC
>CAIXAA010000481.1 GCA_903917305.1 uncultured Myxococcales bacterium
ATGCTCAAGTCGCCGCTCAAGCTGCCGCAGTACATGCTGGAGTTGGCGGGCATCCAGGAGCAGAAGGGTGATCTGCGCGCGGCGCTGGGCACCTGCCAGGATGTGTTGGCGTATGTTCGCGACCGCAATGAGGATTTCGCGGAGGATGATCGGCGCATCTGCCACGAGAGCGAGACGCGCGAGATGCGCAAGGCGTGCCTGGACGATCTGAAAGGCCGCGTGCCGGTAGAGGAAAAGGAAGTGCGGCTCGCCCACGAGACGATCGAGCGGCTGCAGACTGCGCTGCGGACGGCACCGGTGCGCGGAGGTCGAAGGTGAAGCGCCGCGAGAGCCAAGAGACCGTGCCGTATGGCGAAATCGACACGACGGCGATCCTGGATCGCAAGCCGCTGGGCGACGTCGTGCTGGAGGTGCACGGCCTGACGCATTGGTTCGGCGACGTCTGCGTGCTGGACGGCGTGGATCTCACGATGCGCGAAGGCGAAGTCGTCGGGCTCATCGGTCCGGGCGGCGTGGGCAAGTCGGTGTTCGTCAAGCTATGTTGCGGGCTGCTGGTGCCGGATGCGGGCGAAATCCACATTCTCGGCAAGGACTTGCTGGCGCTGGACGACAAGGAGCGGCAGGAGCTGCGCACCCGCGTCGGCCTCGTGTTCCAGAACTACGCGCTGTTCGACTTCATGACGGTGGGCGACAACGTCGCGTTTCCCATGCGGCAACGCGGCCAGGCGAGCGAGGCGGAGATTGCCGCCAAGGTGCAGGAGCGCCTCAGCGAAGTCGACCTGCCCAAAGTGCAACACCTGATGCCCAATGAGCTTTCCGGTGGGATGAAGAAGCGCGTCGGCCTGGCGCGCGCCAACATCAACGACCCGGAGTTCATCTTCTTCGACGACCCGACGGCAGGCCTCGATCCAGTGACTTCCTCGAAGATCTTCAACCTGGTGCGCCGCACGCAGGAGCAGCGCAACTCCACCTGCCTCGTCATCAGCCACGACATCGACCGCATGCGCCCGGTCTGCGACCGCTACGTGCTGCTCTACGACGCCCGCGTGCGCTTCCAAGGCACCGAACAGGACGCGATGGCGAGCAGCGACCCCATCGTCCACGAGTTCTTCCGCGCAGGCATGGTGGGTCGAGCATGAAACTCCTGGCCATGATTGGCAGAACCTGCCTGGGCGCGGCCGAGACCGTCGGCGGCATCACCATCGTGTTCGCCCGCATCCTGCGCGCCATGTTCCCGCCGCGCTTCGACCGCGACGAGACCTGGCTCAACCTCTACAAGGTCGGCGTCAAGAGCTATCCCATCGTGATCATGACGGCCATGTTCACCGGCGCGATCATGGTGATCCAGTCGGGCCAGTACGTGAAGCAGACCGGCGCGACGGGCCTGCTGGGCTGGGGCGCCGGCTACGCGGTGCTCGCCGAGATTGGCCCGGTGCTGATCGGCCTCATGTTCTCCGGCCGCGTCGGCGCGAACAACACGGCGGAACTGGGCACGATGAAGGTGACCGAACAGCTCGACGCCCTGCGCGCGCTGGCCATCGATCCCATCAACCACCTGGTCGTGCCCCGCTTTTTGTCGATGATGGTGATGCTGCTGCTGCTCACCGCGCTCGGCGACCTGTTCGCGCTCATCGGCGGCGCACTGACGAGCGAACTCATCCTCGAAGTCGACTACCGCGTGTTCTTCCACGGCGTCTTCGAAGGGCATTTGCTGGACGAGTACTTCACCGGCTTGTGCAAGGCCGCGAGCTTTGGCGCGTCAATCAGCGTCATCTCGTGCTTCTACGGCCTCAACGTCAGCGGCGGTGCCACGGGCGTCGGGCGCGCGGTGAACCAGTGCGTGGTCACCAGCGCGATCGGCATCTTCGTTTGGGATTACCTGATTACGTACCTGGCGAACTGACGGGCGAATCAGCCGCGTCCCTTGGGCAAGGGCTTCCAGTAGGTGCCCTCGGCCTCGAAGCAAGATCCGTTCAGATCCATGACCTTGTCCTGCACGTACGCCTGCGCGTCGGCGACCGCCTGGTTGTACACGCTGGGTCCGATCTCGCGCAGGCAGAAGTCGAGCAACAGCGTGGCCTGCAAGTCGCCAATCTCCTGCAAGTTCTCCGCGCAGTAGCGGCGGATGGAGGCGACGAGACGTTGCTCGGTGGCCTTGGGCAGCTTGATCGCCATGGAACTCCTTGCGCTACAGACCGTTTTCGCCGCCGAGGCGGATGCGCAGGCCGATCTGCCCGCTGGGCGCCTCCGCACCGATGACGTGGAAGAAGACGTCCGCCTCCTCGGAGACGGAGAACGCCGCTTCGAGGCCGCCGGCCGGATCCCACGTGTTGTTGACGGTGCCGAGGGTGTTGTCTTCAAAGCGCTCCCCATTGTGCCATTGATAGACGTGCATCGGACGGCCGATGAAGCCGACCCAGGGGCGCACGCTGAACAGGTCGCTGCGAAAGCCGGCGCCGAACGTGAACAAGCGCGGATCCATCAGCGGCTGCAGGGAGCCGGCGCGCAGCTCGCCCCAGAAGCGCGACAGGTCGCCGCCGCGCACGGCAGCGTAAGGCACGAGGGCGACGGGGGTGTAGGCGGCTCCCAGCTCCCACGCGATCCAGCGGCCGTGGAAGCCGGCGAAGGCGCCACCGCTGCCCATCCAGTCGATGCGGCCGGTGGGGTTCGCGTCGTACTGCCTGACCTCTTTGACGATCTCGCGCATGCCGCCGACTGCGCCGCCAATGGTCAGGCCGCCCTCGCGCTCGTGGACCACGGAGAGCCCGCCGATCTCCTGGTTGTCGATCTGGGTCGCCACGACGTTGCCGCCGCAGCCGAAGCTGTTGTGCACGGCGCGGGCGTAGCCGCCTGAAAGTTCTACGGTTGTGTTGGCAGTCTGGTGCGGCAACGTGGCGCAGCACAGGCAAGTGAACGTGGCGCCGACGACGCCAAGACGGCGGAACCAGGCGCTGCGCTTCGAGGGGACAGGGGCCATGGTGGTGCAGCTCCCGGTGAAACCTCGTGCAGAATCTCAGCTTCGCCGTCGGGCGTCAAACCGGCGGTGCGTCGCCGCATTCAGGCATGTCGCGATATTCGGCAACAAGTACAAGCAATTGGAGACAGGCCGCGAAAGGGATCGTGACCCGAAGGGCGGAGACACCGAAGGTGGCTCCGTCGCGCGCAGCGCGATAGAGCCCGG
>CAIXAA010000482.1 GCA_903917305.1 uncultured Myxococcales bacterium
CCGCCCAGCGCGTTCTCCGCACCGACCAACTGCTTGACAGCAGGCGAATTTGTCGGATCCGCCGCCGCGCGCTGGCTGGCGACCGCGGCCGTGTTGCGCGCGGCGATGACCGCCTCCAGCGTCTGCCGCTCGTGGCCGAGGTAGGCCTTGGCGGTCTCCACCAGGTTGGGGATCAGGTCGTGCCGGCGCTTGAGCTGCACGTCGATCTGCGAGAACGCATTCTTGACGCGATTGCGCTGCAAAACCAGACGATTGTACGTCGCGACCACGCCAATCAGCAGCAACACGCACAGACCAAGGGCGATCATCGAGATGGGCATGGGAGGCCTCCGCGACGGCGAGGTGCCGGCTGGCTCTGGCGAGCCTACGGCAGGCCCGGAGACCGCGCAAGCGCGCAAGTGCTGAACATGCGAACCGTCACGCTGGCGGCGGCACGCGAAATGCCACGGCGCGGTCGCGGCCTTCGCGCTTGGCGGTGTACAGCGCTTCGTCGGCGCAGCGGATGAGCTCCGCGCTGGTGGCGGCGTGGATCGGATGGCAAGCGATCCCAATGCTGACGCTGACTTTGCCGATGTCGATGCCGGCGGCCTCGCGGAAATCGTGGTGCGAGATCGCGGTGCGCAGGCGCTCGGCGACCTCGAAGCCGACGTCGGGTGGCGTGGCGGGCAGCACCGCCGTGAACTCCTCGCCGCCGTAGCGCGCCAGCAGGTCCGTCCCGCGCAGGCCGGTGCCCAGCAGCCGCGCCACCTCGCGCAGCACGCGGTCGCCGACCGGATGGCCGAAGGTGTCGTTCAGGCGCTTGAAGTGGTCGACGTCGACCATCAGCAGCGTCGTCGGCGGCTGCGCGGGCTTGCCGACGTGGCGCTCGAGCACCTCCATGAACTGGCGGCGGTTGGCGATGCCGGTCAGCGCGTCCTGGCTGGCGAGGCGGGCCAGCTCCGCCACGGCCTGTTCGAGCTGCGCGTTGACCGCCTCCAGTTGCTCATTCTTGCGCTGCACTTCCGCGGAGCGCTCGGCGACCTTGCGCTCCAAGCCTTCGGTATAGCTCTGCATTTGCGCGGCCATGTCGTTGAAGGCGTCGGCCAGGCGGCCCAGCTCGTCGTTCTGCGGCACTTCCGCGCGCGCGCCCAGGTTGCCGCGCTGGATGGCGGCCGCGGCGGCGGCCAGGCGGCGCACCGGCGTGACGACCATGCGCGACAGACCGCTGTACATCTCGATGCCCAGCACGGCGGCGAACAGGAGCGAGAGGCCGACCAGGGCCCAGCGCGCGATGCGCACGCGCAGCTCCACCGGGCGCAGATCGAAGGTCGCGACGATGGTGCCCCAGCGCAGGCCGGAGACGGCCGGCGTCGACACGGTCAGGCGCAAATGACCTGCGGGATCGCGGGTTTCGCGCCATTCGGCATCGGCGGAGTTGGCGGCGCGCCGGCGAAAGGGCTCATCGAGGCCGAACATCGACGCGGTGGCGACCTCTCCGCTGCGCTCATCCGCGACGGCTTGGGCGATGACGCGGCCGGAGGAGTCGAGCATGGCAACATGAAGGATGTCCATATGTTCGCCGCCGGCGCGCGCCACTTCGGACAGGTACGCGTCGAGCCGCTCGAGGGCGTTGACGGACACCGCCATGGCGCACGGCACCGCGAGCGTGCCGAGCAGCGACGCGGCCCGGGTGCGCGCCTCGGTGTGGTAGACCTGGCCCATGCTGCGGATGAGCAGGCCGCCGGCCAGGGCCATCGTGAGGAGCACGACGGCGGCGGCCATCAAGGCGAGGCGCGTGCCGATGCCCCGGCCACGGCGCACGAGGCGGCTGGTGCGGTCAACGGGTCGCACGGCCCACCTCCGGACGCCCGAACTGGTCGCGGTGCTTCTGCACACGGACCAGCGCGGCGCGGACACCGTCGTAGGTGTCGTCGGCCGCGGGGATCCAGCCGGTGATGCCCTCCGCGGTGGCGAGCACGGCGCGCCCCTGCTGGCTGCGCGTGTCGAGGTTCTGCAAGGCCCAGCTGATCTTGCGCACGCCGCTGACGGGAATGGCCGGCCGCGCGCACGTGGCGTCGTACGGGATGCGGCCGGCGCGGGCGAGGATGCGCACGCTGCCCAGGTCCAGGCCATGCACCGGATCGCCGCGCTTCAAGACCAGCGTGCTGGAAGACACGGCCGCGGCGTCGACCTGCCCGGCGACGAGCGCCGCCAGGGCGGCTTCGTGCGTGCCGGCAAACAGGGTGGAGCGCAAGTCGCGCTCGGGATCAACCCCGGCCACCAGCAAAGCATCGTAAGGAAAGAGGTATCCCGCCGTCGAGAACGGATCGACCCATGCCATGCGCCGGCCCTTCAAGTCGCGCAGCCCCTGCGCCGGGTCGTCCACGCGCACCAGGATGTAGGACGTGTAGCTGGCGGCGCCGTAGGACAGCGTCTGCGCCAGCAGGTGCAAATCCGGCACGCGGCGGCGGGCCATCACGTAGGACAGCGGCGAAAACAGCGCGACATCCACCTGGCCGGCGGCAAACTGCGCGACGAGATCTTCGTAATTGCTGGCAATCTTGAGCTGGACCTGGACGCCCAGGACGCCGGTCAGCCAGTTGGCAATCGGCTGCAGCTCCGCCGTCAGGGCGGCGGGGGAGCTGTACGGCGTGACGCCCAGGCGCAGCACCGTCTGCCCCGGCGGCAAGTCCTCGGGTTGCAAGAGCAACGCTGCGCCGGTGGGCGGCGGCGGCGGAGCCGGCTGGTGCATCGCGATGGAGCCCGCGTCAAGGGGCGGCTCGCAGGCCAGCAGCAACGGCACCAGGAGCAAGGGCAGCAAGGCAAGTCTGCGCATGAATCCGCGCTTGGGCCGGGTTGACCCGTGACCCAGCGTGGCATGGGGTCACGGCCGGGTCAAGGCACGGTTCCGCGGCTGGCGGTGTCGCGGCGGCTGCCGAAGGCTTGCGGCTGCGCGCCTCCGGGTTCGCGCAGCAGGGCGTACGCGAGGAGCTCGGCGAGCCAGCCGTAGCCTTCGCGCTTCAAGTGCACGTCGTCGCCCGCCGCGAGCCCGGCGCGCTGCCAATCGAGCATCGCGCCCGGACCGCCCATCGTCGCCTGCGCATCCCAATGCCCGCAGCCCAGCTCCGCCGCCACCTGCCGCTGCGTCGCGATGACCGAGGGCGTGTGCGGCATCGTGCGCCGGTTGCCGTCGGCGTCCTTGCCCAGCCGATCCGTCGGCCCGACGATGAGGCACGAGGCTCCCGGCACCGCGGCGCGCACCCGGCTGAGCACCTGACGCCAGGTCGCCGCGTAGACCTCCGGCGGCTCGTCCACATCGCCGACGTCGTTGGTCCCGTAAGCCAGCACCACCAGATCCGGCGCGCGATCGCGCAACATCTGCTGCCAGATCAATTCGTTCCAATGCAGCACGATGTCGGCGCGCATCCCTGGAATGCCAAGCTGGTCGACCACGGCGCCCGGCGCGGCGCGGTCGAGGGCGACGCCGAACACGGTCACGGCGCCGTTGCCGACCGGAGAGAAGCGCACGGTGTGGGCTTCGTCGCGCACGTTCCAGACCCGGCTGCGCACGCCGGCTTCCGCCGCCTTGGTGGCGACCGTGGTGGCCTTGCCGTCGATGTCCACCGTGAGGTCGCCGCCGGCGGGATCCGTGCGAAACCACAGCGTGATGCGGCTGGCCAGGGCGCCGTAGGGGCTCTCGCGCGTCGTGCGAAGGACCGCGTATTCGTTGGGATCGCTGCTCGACATCGACAGGCCCGCCACGCCCAGATCGCTGACCTGCGCGCCGCTGGAGCGGTGCCGATCGACGTGCCAGCCGCTGCTGGCGTCGACGAGCAGGTCCTGGTGGCGGTAGCCGACGTTCCAGCGCGCGGGAAACACGAAGCCGTGGCCGGCGTCGCCGACCCGGTCCTGCAAGAGGCGGCGCAATTCGCCGGTCCACAGGTCGGCGGCGGTGTGCGAGGCGCCGTAGAAGGCGATGCGCACCTGGCCCTTGCGGCGCTCGGCGCGGTTCAGGGCGGCGTGGAAGGCATCGAGGGCGTGGCCACCTGGGTCATGGATCGCCACCAGCGCACCTGGACGGCCGCGGGCACCGAGCGGCACCACGCGCGGCGGCCGGGCCAGCGCGCCCCACGCCACGCCGAGCAGCCCCACGGCAACGATCGCGGCAAGGCTGAGGCGAAGGTGCGGCGACGGCGGCGGGCGCGTAGGCATCGCCCTTGGCATAGCACTGCTTGGCTGGATCGCCAAGCAAAGTTGTCGCGGTGGCTACTTCGCGAGCAGCAGGTAGCGCGCCCGGCCGTCGCGCAGCACCAGCAGCAGCAGCCGCGGACCGCTGCCTTGCACCAGCCGGGCAAACAGCGCCGGATCGGCCACGGGCTGGCGGTTCACTTCCAGGATCACATCGCCGGGACGCAGCCCCACGCGCGCCGCGGCACTGTCGTCCGCCACGTCCGAGACGACCACACCGACGCGCACTTCCTCCGGAATCTCCAGCTGCTGCCGCATCCGCGCGTCCAGCGGCGCGACCGTCACGCCCGCCAGACCGCTCGCCTCCTTGCCCGCCGCCGGCGCCTGCGCCGCGTGCGGGTCCGTCGCTTGCGTCAGCGTCACCTCGACCTGCACGGTCTTCTTGTCGCGCAGCAGCTCCACCGGCACCTTGGTGCCCGCCGCGTGCGCCGCCACGGCGTTGCGCAGATGTCCTGTCGAATCAATGGGCTGCCCATCCAAACGCATCAGCACGTCGCCGCGCTTGACGCCCGCTTTCTCCGCCGGGCTGTTCTGCTGCACTTCGGTCACCAGGACGCCGCGCTGGCCGGCGCCGAAGGCTTCGCGCAGCTCCGCGTCGAGGTCCTGGATGCCCACGCCGAGCCAGCCGCGCGACACGTGCCCGTCCTTCAAGAGCCCTTCCATGATCGGCCGCGCCAGGTTGGTCGGAATCGCAAAGCCGATGCCCTGGCTGCCGCCGCTGCGCGAGAGGATGGCGGTGTTGATGCCGACCAGCTCCCCGCGCAAATTCACGAGCGCGCCGCCGGAGTTGCCGGGGTTGATCGCGGCGTCGGTCTGGATGAAGTCTTCGTAGTCGTTGATGCCCAAGTCCGCGCGGCCCTTGGCGGAGACGATGCCCATGGTCACGGTCTGCGACATGCCGAACGGGCTGCCGATGGCCAGGACGGTCTCGCCCAGGCGCAAGCGTTCGGAGTCGGCGAGCGGCAAGGTCTTCAACCCGCTGACTTTGCCTTCGAGGCGCAACACCGCGACGTCGCTGCGCGGATCGGCACCGACCAGGCGCGCGCCGAACTCGCGGCCGTCGACCAGCTTGACGCGGATCGTGGAAGCCTGCTCGACCACGTGGTTGTTCGTCAGGATGACGCCGTCCTGGCCGACGATGACGCCGGAGCCCAGGCTGTTCTCCTTGCGCTCCATGCCCTGGCCGCCGTGCGGGCCGAACGGTCCGAAGAACGGGCTGGCGTCGATGTCGCGCTGGCGGGCGACGCGCGTGGTCGAGATGTTGACGACGCTCTGCACGGCGCGCTCCGCAACATCCGACACGATGTTGCTGGGTTCGGCTGCGGAGACGGCGGGCGGGCTGGAGAGCGGCGGCGGCGTGGGAACGGCCGCGATGGCGGGGCTGCGCGTCGGTTCGGCCTGCACACGCGGCGTGAGCTCGAAGCGCCACGCGCAGAAAGCGGCGGCAAGGGCCGCGCTGCCCAGGAGGACGCGGCCGGCGATGGCGCCGCGGCGGGTGGAATCGTGGTCGTAGGACATGCTGTACCTCGCGTTTGGGCCCACGGTGGGGCGACAACGGCGCCGCGCAAGGCGCCTCACGAGGGTCTCAACGCCAAAGCCGGCGCGGTTATTCTCTGGAGAGCTAGGCTTTCTCGCTGGCCAGCTTGCGCATCGCCGCCAGGATGTCCGGCTGCTGCGGCACGCTCGCCCGCTCCAGCTCCCACGCCAGCCCAACGCCGGGCACGTCCGCGCCCGCCAGCAGCACCGGCGCCGCTTCCAGGTCGTAGAAGCAGGTGTCGATCAGCCGGCGCAGCACGTGCTCGCCGAAGTTCGTGACCTCAGTGTCTTCGTTGACGATCAGCACGCGCCCGGTCTTGCGCAGGGAGCCCTGCAGCGTCGCCATGTCCAGCGGATAGAGCGTGCGCAAGTCGATGACGTCGAAGTCCAAGCCTTCCTTGCGCAACTCATCCGCCGCCGTCACGCACAGCGGCAAGGTGCGGCCGTAGCTGATGACCGTCGCGCGCTGGCCCTCGCGGCACACCTTCGCCTTGCCCAGCGGCACGGTGAAGTCCTCGACCTTCGGCCAGTTCGGCGCCCAGCCGCTGCGGTCGCCCAGCGGCGCATTGATCATCTGGTTCAGCGTCTTCTCATCGGCCGGCTCGCCCGGAATCAGCTCCTCGCCCTTGACGCGCAGCAGCGCCTTCGGGGCCAGGTACATGACCGGATTGGGCTCCTTGAGCGCCGCGAGCATCAGGCCGTACGCATCCAACGGGTTGGAAGGCATCACGATCTTCCAGCCCGGGATGTGGCTGGCGATGCTCTCGAAGCTGTGCGAGTGGTAGATCGAGCCGTGGATGCCGGAGCCGACCGGCGTCATGACGACCATCGGCACGTTGTACTCGCCAGCGCTGCTCCAGTGGGCATTGCCGCACAACTTCAAGAGATCGATGCAGTTGAAGACGTAGTCGCAGAACTGGATCTCCGCCACCGGCCGGCCGCCGGCATACGCGATGCCCAGCGCCGTGCCGATGATGCCGCGCTCATCCAGCGGCGTATTCCACGTCGTCTTGAGGCCTTGCGTCGCGGTGAACACGCCGCCCAGCGGCGGGCCGACGTCCTCGCCGAAGATGTCCGTGACGCCGAGGTTCTCCTCGCCGTAGTGCAGCGCCAGACGAATGGCTTGTGCAAGGTTTGCCATACGTTAGACCTCCTGGGCCGGGGCGAAGATGTGCTTCCAGATGTCCGCGCTGTCCGGCATCGGCTCCTGCAGGACCTGCTGGTACGCCTCCTTCAAGTGGGCACGCCAGCGCTCGTGCACCGCTTCCGCCGCGTCCTTGCTCAGCAAGCCTTCCTTCTCCAGCCGCGCCTCGTACTCGACGAGGCAATCGCGCTCGTCCTTGATCAGCTGCGCGCCGCTCGACGACGAATGGCCATACAGCCGGCTGACATTCGCCTGCAAGCAGAAGGGCTTGCGCTCCTTGCGGATGTAGTCGATCGCCGCTTGCAGCGCGAAGTAGCACGCCTCCGGATCGTTGCCGTCCACTTCGCCGTGCCGCATCCCGAACGGCCCGGCGCGCTCATGCAGGTGCGGGGACGCCTGCGTCTCCGCGGCGCGCGTCGAGATGCCGTAGCCGTTGTGCGCAATCAGGATCAGGACGGGCAGTTCGTGGCCCGGGCGCGTGCTCCAGTTCAGGCACGTGGCGAAGTCGCCCTCCGCCGTCCCCGCGTCGCCGCCCGTGATGATCGAGATGCCGGTGCCGCCGTGGCGCTTCTGCACCCAAGCCGTGCCGGGACCGACCGTGTACTGCGTCTCGATGGTCGGCGTGACCGGCACGATGTTCCACGCCTTGATCGCGAAGTGGTTCACGAAGTTGCGGCCGCGCGAATACGGATCCGTCGCGGTGGAGCGCATCTGCCGCAGCAGGTCGATCGGCTGCGCGCCCATCGTCAGCACCGTCGGGCTGGAGCGGTAGTGCAGGTGCAAGTAGTCGTGATCCGGACCTTCGCCCTTGTCGATCAGCAGGCCGAGCGGCACTCCGAGCGCCTCCTCGCCGGGCGCGCCGATCCAGAAGTAGCCCTGGCCGCCGCGCACCAAGCGGATCAGCAGCTCCTCGGTCAGGCGCGCCTGCACCATGTGGTCGTGGATGCGCAGCTTGAGCTCCGGCGCAAGCTTGGCGGCCTTGTCTTTGGCGGTTCGCGGCATGTTCACCGTGCGGCCTCCGGGGATCCGGGGCGGAAGAGCGGCTGTCCGTGGACTGCCGGGATCAGGCGGGCGAAGGCTTTCTAGCAGAATTCTCAGCCGGGGGCACGTCCCCGCACGTCAAGCCGGCGATCCAAGGACCGCAGGGCGCAGCAGCCGGCCGCGCCAGCGCAGCGCCGAGTCGGCGAGGATGGTCACGACGCAGGCCATCATCAGGATCGTCAAGCCCGTGTTGAACCAGCCTTTTTGCGCCAGCTCGGGCTTCTGCGTCATCGGCAGGAACAGGTCGGTCACTGAGCACCAGCCGGCCGACAGCGTCGTCGTCGCCAGGACCGTCATCGGCGCCAGCGTGACCCAGGCGTAGCGCGCCTTGCCTTCGTTGATCAGCACCGACGTGCCGACGCAAAGCGCAATCACCGCGAGCAGTTGGTTGGCAATGCCGAACATCGGCCAGATCGTGTCGATGCTGCCGGTGTGCAGGATGCTGGCCCAGGCGACGACCACGAGGCTGGTCGCCAGCAGCGTGCCGGGGAGCCAGTCGGTGCGGCCCAGGCGCGGATGCAGGCGCCCTAGGAATTCCTGAACGAGAAAGCGGGCTACGCGCGTGCCGGTGTCGATGGTCGTCAGGATGAACATCGCCTCGAAGAGGATGGCGAAGTGGTACCAGTAGCTCATCAGGGAGCGCATACCCGGCAAAGCACTGAAGATTTGCGCCATGCCGACCGCGAGCGAGACAGCGCCGCCGGGCCGGCCGGCGATCGCCTCGCCGACCTGCTGCTGCAAGTCCTGCAGGTTGACCATGGACATGCCCAGGCCGGCAAACTTCTGCGCGCTGACGTTGATCGCATAGTAGTCGCCGGGATGCAGCGACGCGGCGGCGAGCATGGCGGTCAGGCCGACGAGGCCTTCCAGGAGCATGCACCCGTAACCAATCGATCTGGCGTGCGATTCGCGGTCGATCATCTTGGGCGTCGTGCCGCTGGCCACCAGGCTGTGAAAGCCGGAGATGGCGCCGCACGCGATGGTGATGAACAGGAAGGGGAAGAGCTTGCCGGGCACGATCGGGCCGCCGCCGCCGGCGAACTGCGAGACGGCGGGCGCGTGCAGCTCCGGGTTGACGACCAGCACGCCGATGACCAGCGCGCCGATGGTGCCGAGCTTCATGAAACTGCTGAGGTAGTCGCGCGGGCACAACAGCAGCCAGACCGGCAGGATCGCGGCGCAGAAGCCGTAGATGGCGATGGCGAGCGTGATGCCGCCGCGCGACAGGACGAACCAGGGACCGATGGAGGACGCCGCGACGTCGCGGCCGAAGACGACGGCGGCGACCATGCCGGCGACGCCGAGGAGGGTGGCTTCGAGGACTTTGCCCTTTCGCAGGACATACATGTAGATGCCCATGCCGAGCGCCAAAGGGATGGAGGCGGCGAGGGTGAAGACGCCCCAGGAGGATTCGGCCAGCGCATTGACGACCGCGACGCCCAAGCCCGCCAAAGCAATGACGATGATGAACAAGATGGCGACCGAGGTGACGAGGCCGGCGAGCGGGCTGACCTCGGCGCGGGCGATCTCGGCCAGCGAGCGGCCGCCGCGGCGCATGGACGCGGTGAGGATGACGAAGTCGTGGACGGCGCCGCCGATGCACACGCCAAGGAGGATCCACAAAAAGCCAGGCGCGAAGCCGAATTGCGTGGCAAGCACGGGGCCGATGAGCGGCCCGGCGCCGGAGATGGCGGCGAAGTGGTGGCCGAACAGCACCCAGCGGTTGGTGGCGTGGTAGTTCTGGCCGTCGGCGAGCGTGTGGGCGGGCGTGATGCGGGCGTCGTCGAGGCTGAGCACGCGGGCGGCCAGGAAAGCGGAGTAGAAACGATAGGCAATCGCCAGCGTGGCAAGGGCACCGAGCATCAGCGGCAGGGCGTGCATGGGGCGGACTCCGCGGGCAGGGACGACGGATATGCCACAGGTTCTGCGGGCTGGCCAAGTTGTTTGACGGCGGCAGCGGCAGCCGCTACGTAGCTGGCGCGACGATTCGCAGGCGAGGAAGGGGATGGCGCAGGACTTCGACAAGCTGGTGGCGGATTGGCCGCCGGAGGCGCGCGCGCAGCTGGTCGCGCTCAAAACTCCCTTGCAGATCCAAGCGTTCCTGGATGCGACGCCGTACAGCACGGAGCCCGTGTACCGCTCGCCGCTCTCGGTGCTGCGCGACCGGCGCGCGCATTGCTTCGACGGTGCGCTGCTGGCGGCGGCGGCGCTGCGGGCGCAGGGCGAGGCGCCGCTGATCGTCGACATGCGCGCCGAGAACGACGATGACCACATCCTGACGATCTTCAAGCGAAACGGCTGCTTCGGCGCGGTGGCGAAGTCGAACACGACGGTGTTGCGCTTTCGCGAGCCGGTGTACCGCAGCCTGCGCGAGCTGGTGATGTCGTACTTCGACCTGTACTACAACCTCCATGGCGACAAGGCCTTGCGCGAGTACTCGGTGCCGCTCGACCTGCGCCAGTACGACAGCATCGACTGGATGTCGCGCGACGACGGGCTGGACGCGATTGCCGAGAGGCTGGACACGATCCACCACTTCGCGCTGCTGACGCCGGCGATGATCGCGGCGTTGTCCAAGGTGGATGCGAAGTTGTACGCGGCAGGGCTGATGGGCGCCGATGAGGCCGGTCTGTACAAGCCGACG
>CAIXAA010000483.1 GCA_903917305.1 uncultured Myxococcales bacterium
AGATGAGCGGCGATCTCTGATCCGTCCGGCTCAGGGCACGACCCAGAACTGCGCCTTGCCTTTGGCGTCCATGGGTTGGTGTCCACTCAAGTGGCAGTTGTAGCAGGCGGCGCGGCTGCGGCCGGTCTCGCCGCTGTCCGGCGTGTGGCACCAGCCGCAGGTCGGCGTGCCGGCGGTCACGGCCTGCGGATCGAGCTTGGCCTGGTTGTCGGCGATCAGCTTGGTGTGCTTGTCGTGCGAGGCGCTGCCGGGGCCACCCATGCGGTGGCAGTCGAGGCAACCCGCGATCGCGCCATGGTTCTCCGACGCGACGTTGTGGCAGCCGCCGCAGCCGGGATTGAACGCGGCAAAACGGTAGTCTTGGGGCACCTTGGGCCGCACGCCGAGCAGCCAGATGCGCGCATGGCCATTGTCGGCGCCTTTCAGCAGCGTTTCCGGCTGCATCGACGGGTCGAGCCAGCCATGGCAGCCGGTGCAGGTGCCGCCCGGCTGGAAGACAGCCGCGACGTCCGGGTAGCCGAGCAGGCTGTGCCCCAGCCCGTCCTCCGGACGATACGGATGACAAACCGCGCAGTTCTGCAGCGCCGCCGCGTCGTGCCAGCCGCGCGCCGGCCACGGCAGACCGTAGACCGTCCCCGGCGTCGGAAACACGGGCTCGACGCGCACGAGGCCGCGCCCCTTGGCCATCAGCCACTGCACTTGCGTGCCGGTCGCCTGCGGCTGCTGCGCGGCGAGCCAGGTGGAATCGTGGCAACCGTTGCAATTGCTTGGATAAAGCGGCAACGCAACGTCCGGCGCCGAGGCGATGTCGGGCGCGGCCACGGCGTCGGGCGAAGCGCTGGCGGGCGCGGCGCTGCGCGAACAAGCCGCGGCGCCAAGGAGCAGGAGGAGAACAAGCGCTGCTTTGTTCATGGCATCCGCCCGTCAGCCGTCAACTCCTGGCAGACCGCTTTGCGAAAGGAGAACTCCGGGATGGAGCGGTAGCCCAGGTTCGGCCCCGGATAGCCGACGTAGTCCAGTCCGATGCCGTTGTAGGCGCCGCCGAAAAACGCAGAGCGAATCGCCCGATAGGCCAGGCGGAGCAGCGGCACCTTGTCGACGGCGGCCACCAGCACGTCGATGCGCTGCTGGTAGGGCAAGGCGATGAACGGCGAACCATGGGTATCGTTGCTGATCTGGTCGATCATGCCGGCGAACAGGTCGGCATACTGCAGGAACGGGAAGGTCGAATCCAGCAGCACGTTGAGCGAGCATGCCTCGACAGCCCCTGGAGATCCTTCGGGATCTGTCTGCGGTCCCGGCACCACGGTGTCGAGCACCGCCGCCAGCGTCTTCTCCGTGTCGGTCTGCGCCTGGATGCACGCGCCCGGCAGCGGCTTGCGCAGGAAGCCCGGCGAGACATAGCCGACGCCATCCGCCTTGGCCTCGCGATCGCTCGCCTCCATCGCCGCGAGCAGCACGCCCAGCGACCAACCGCTCATCGTCTGGAGGAACCTTCGCCGATCCATGCGATCCTCCTAGCCTTTCGCGAGAATGTGCGCCGCGATGCGCTCCGCGTTGGCCGCAATGGTCAGCGACGGATTGACACCCGTGCCACCCGGAACCGCTGCGCCGTCCGTGATGTACAGGTTCTTCTGGCCGCGCAGCTCCCCGTCCGGCGTGCACGGCGCGCGGCTGTCGTCATCGCCAATCCGGCAGGTGCCCAGCGGGTGCGCGTCGCCGTGCTCGAACGTGTCGCCGCCAGTGCGCAGCAATTCCGCGCCGTTCGCCTCGGCAATCTGCCGCCCGACGCCCGCCACCCGGTCGATGTAGGCTTTCATGCGGTCATTCAGCGGCAGCACGAACTCGACGATGCCATCGGCGTTCACCGTCACTTCGCCTTCGCCGTCCGTGAGGCCAATCGCCAGCGCCGGGAACAGGTGTTTCGCGTAGTTGTCGCGCACGTAGTGCTTGAAATCGTAGCCGAGTGGCACCTTCGGCCCGTCCTTCTCCGAGTACACGTCCATCGCCGCCACGAGCGCCGGCGGCCCCGCGCCCGGGTGGATGGTGATGCGGTGCTCCTCCCAGAAAGCATAGGTAATCACACCGGCATTGTTGCGGCCCATGTAGGGATAGGTCGCCGGCATCGTCTCCGGAATGCGGAACAGGAACGCCACATCCCCGTTGTTGTTCAGGTTCTTGCCCACCTGCGGGTGCAGGTCCGGCAGCCACGGCTTGGAGCGCAGCAGCACCGCCGGCGTCTCCAGCGCACCCGCGGCGACGATCAGCCCATCGCCATGGACAACCTGCGCAATTCCATGGACATCTTTGTACCGCACCAGCCAGCCATCGCCGTCCTTCTCGATGTGGTGCACCTTGCATTCCGTTCGAAATTGCGCGCCTTTTTGCTCGGCATCCGGGATGTAGTTGTGGCCCAAGTGCTTCTTGCGCCCGAACGGGCAGCCGCACATGCAGAAGCCGCACTGCATGCAGTCGTGGATGGGATACATGCCGCGATCCGCGGTCTTGCCCATCTTGTCGAGCATCATGGCGAACACGCCGCCCGCGCGCGGCACGTCCGACCACGAGGCGCGCTCGATCGTCATTTCCTCTTCGACTTTCGCGAAGTACGGGTCCATCACCGAGCGCGTCACCGCCGCCGGCCAGACGCGGTAGTCATCGCGGTCGCGGTACTCGAACACCGCCGACGGCGCGCGCAGCATCGCCGCCGCGTAGGTCAGCGAGCCGCCGCCCAGACCGCGGCCGTAGCGCAGAATGACGTGGTAATCCTTGGAGGTGTAGGTCGTGAACAGCCGAGCTTGCGCGCGAAAGCTCCAATCCTGCGGGAAGTCCTGCGGCGTGAGGCGCTCGCCCTGTTCCAGCACCAGCACCTTGCGCCCCGCCTGCGCCAGGCGCAGCGCCGGGATGGAGCCGCCAAAGCCCGAGCCGACAATGACGAAGTCGAAGGCTTCCATGACGGTCTCCAAGGGTTGCGGTCAGTTGCAGTTCTTGGACTTCGCCTGCGCCTCGTCGGTCGTCTTCCAGACCTCGGACTCCTCGTGAAAACAGACCGCTTCCGAGAACTTGCCGTTCTGCGCCCAGTCCATCTGCAGGCCCTGGCGCTTGCCGGCGACGTACGAGGTCTCGCGCTTCTTGGCGCCGCTCTCGTACCAGAACGTCCACTTGCCGTCCTTCTTGCCCTTGACGTAGTCGATCTCCTCCCTCTTCTTGCCATTCGGGAAGAAGAACAAGGTCTTGCCCTGGCGGCCGTCGTCGACCCACTCGCTCTCTTCCTTCTTCTTGCCGTCCGAGTCGAAGTTGCGGTACGTGCCGGTCTTCTTGCCGTCTTTGTAGACGATCTCCTCGGTCTTCTGGCCCTTGTCGTTCCAGGTCGTGAAGGTGCCGTCGAACTGGTCGTTCTTGTAGTTCGACTCCTCCTTCTTCTGGCCATTCTCGTGCCACATCAAGCGCTTGCCTTCGCGCTTGCCGTTCTTGTACAGCGTCTCGGCCTTCTTCTGCCCGCTGTCGAACCAGAAGGTCCACTTGCCTTCCTTGAGGTAGTTCGGGTGGTAGCAGTAGCGCTCGTTCTTGGTGCGGTGCAGCGTCGTCCCCGGCGGACACGTCTCTTCGTCGGCGTCCGACGGCGACGGCGGCGGCGGCGGCAAGCCGGGCTTCTCGACGGCCGGCGGCTTGGCCTGCGCCGGCAACGCGCCCACGGCGCCCAACATCACAACCACACAGAATCCAAACCTTCGCATCATGCGTCCCCTCGACAGCGTGCCCTGGCGCAACAACCGGTTGCCGGCGCGCAGAGCCTAGACCTGGACAAGTCCCGCCGCAAGGCGCGCGCGAAGGCTGGCAACGCGCAGGCCGATCGTCTAGGCTGCGCCGGCTAAGCGAAGGCTCACGAAGGGGCCGCGCAGCTGTCCGGAGGCGCATTTGCAGATCAAGGTTCGACGTACCGGCTTGGTGGCGCAGTTGCTGTGCATCCTGGCGCTCGCGCTGACGACACAACCGGCGACGGCCGAGACGCTGGACTGGTCGGGGCCCGTGCACTGGCAGAGCTGGGAGGAAGGCAGCAAGGACGCCGCCTCGCACGGCAAGCCCATGTTCCTGCTGGTGTTTGGCCATTGGTGCCCGCACTGCCGCGAGCTGATGCCGGTGTTTCGCGACCCGGAGATCGCCAAGCTGGCCCGCAACTTCGTGATGGTGCGCCAGGATACCGACGAGCGCCCGCCGTGGCTGTCGCGCTACGGCCACATCGCGACCTACGTGCCGCGCATCTTCTTTCTCTACCCGGATGGCGCGCTGGCTTCGGACATCACCAGTGGAAATCCGCAGTTTCCGTACTACTACCAGCCCTCCAACGTGGGCGCGCTGCGCACGAGCATGCACAAGGGCGCGGCGCTGCACACCGGGCACAAATCCTAGAATCTACTTACATTTCTCGATGAGCGCAGCCGCCTCGGCGCGATCCGTCGGCGCGCCGCCCAGCGCAGCCGCTTCCCTGGCCTGCGCCAGGCAGCGCGGCTTGTCGTTCTCGCCGTAGAGGAAGACGCGCGCCAGGCCCAGGTTGCCTTTGACGAGACCGCGCGCCGCGACGTCGGTGTAGAGGTCCTTGGCCAGGCGCCGGCGGTCGGCCAGCGGGAGGTGATCGCCGTAGAGCACG
The DNA here is from genome assembly GCA_903917305.1 of uncultured Myxococcales bacterium. Classification (GTDB taxonomy): domain Bacteria; phylum Myxococcota_A; class UBA9042; order UBA9042; family UBA9042; genus CAIXAA01. The sequence continues at coordinate 4,649 of CAIXAA010000483.1, forward strand.
GTGCTGGCCTCCGCCAGGAGCTTCCAGGTCAAGGCCGCCTTGCCGCCTGGGAAATCGCTGGCATCGGCCGCGGCGATGCGCGACGGATCGGCCCCGCAGCGGCGCGCCAACGCCACCAGCTCCGCGTCGGCGGGATGGGCGCGCAGGGCGGCCAGGGCCAGGCGCGCGCAATGGCCGCGCAGCCCTTGGCCCATCGAGGCATAAAGGTTGGCCAGCGCCGGTGCCGCGCGCGGATCGCCCGATTCGAAGGCTTCTTCGAGCTTGAGCACGGCGTAGGTCGGGCTGAGCTTGCGCTCGGCCATCGCGCGTTCGTAGAACTTGGGCGGCGTCGGCGCCGCCGGGGCCGGAGCCCGATCCGGAACCGGAGCCTGGGCCGGAGCCGGAGCCGGAGCCCGATCCGGAGCCGGAGCCCGATCCGGAACCGGAGCCGGAGCCCGATCCGGAGCCGGACCCGGAGCCGGAGCCCGAACCGGGGTCGGATCCGCAACAGCGGCTGGCGCTTGCTTGCCCACCGCCGCCACCGACGTCTGCTTGCCCGTCGCCAACAGCCGCGCCCACAGCACCACGAGCAGCAGCACGATGCCGACCTTGGCCGCCGTCAGCCAGCGCTCGCGCCTGGCCAGCTCCGGTGTCAGCGCGGAGCTGGGGCGGTGCTGCACGCCGCGCCCCTGGCGAAACGCCGCCGCCGACAGGTCCGGGATCGGCCGCACCACCACGTCCGAGATCGGCCGCCGCGCCGCCGCCACCGGATCGCCGCGC
>CAIXAA010000484.1 GCA_903917305.1 uncultured Myxococcales bacterium
CGGCGAGAGTGCGGCCACCCATACCGATTATGGTTAGGGCGTAACGGAAATCCCTCGCAGTCACCTCGGCACCCGATACCGCCGCAGCGCGCGTTGCAGGTCCGTGCGTGCCCGCTCGGCCGGCGTATCCAGCGTTGCGCCCGCGAGCGCGTTCACTAGATCAGCCGCCGCGTTATACAGGTCCAGTTCCCGCCCAGTCGGCCGCATCCCCTCCGCGTCCATTGCGGCGAGCGAGGGGTACGGGGCGTCAGGCTCGCCGGTGGGCTGGAAGCCGGGGATACGCATTAGTCCGCCGCTTCCGCCAAATCGTCGATACATTCTGGCGTCGGCTCCATGACCAGCACGGGCGCCCGCTGCTTCCGTGCCAGCCGCACCACCTTACGCGCCGCCTCCAACGGCCCGCGCTCCGCGTACTCCGGCCCCACCGGCAGCACGCCACCCGGCCAAAACCGAGCCGCCGGGATATGCACGTCGCGCGGCCCGTGCTTCGTGGTCCCGATTGGCAGTTTGATGTTCGCCCAAGCCGTCGGTATCCGCCCGTTGCATGTCTCTGGGTGCAGATGCCACTGCGGCCCGTGCTCGCCGGCCGCAGCCTGGCACGCCGCGCGCCACATCGGATCCCACTGGTCCCAGGACGTGATTCCACCGCCAAGCCGCCGATGCTTCGGTGGCTCAGCCGCACGGAACGCCTTGGCGAGTGCGGCTTGATCCGTGGCCGGTAGCGCCGTGATGCTTTCCAGAACGGACGCCAGCGCGGGCGAGGCGGAAGGGAAGCGGGGCGCGACTGGCGCGCAAGCCGCTGCCAGTTCTGCCCCTGACATTTGCCACAACTGATTCATGGCCCGACCACCCACAGCAAGAAGGAAACCACGTTCCCCGCGATCAGCACCGCGAGGAACAGCGCCACAACCGCGGCGGCGACATCGGCCACGAACGCAACCGCCCGCGTCATAGCGCCACCATACGCGCCAGAAGCGCGCCAAGGATCAGGACCGCCAGGATGATGCCGGACAGATGACTACGGCGCCGCATCATACCAACTCCCGCATGGCCAAAATTGCAGCCCCGAGGGCAGTGCCGCCACGAGTTGAGTCTTCCTCCCAAGCCACCAGGAACCCCCGCACTGCCTGCCGCAGCGCCACCAGCGCGTCCTGCGTGGCGTCATCGGCCTCGGGGAGGATGACAGCCGCCGCGGCCACCGCAGGCCCGTCCACGCTCACCGGAGCCGGCAGCACGGCCACAGGCGCCGCCACGGCCAGATGCCGCGCGGTCACATGCTTCCGCCCGGACGCCGCAGCCGCGCCAGCGATCACCGCCGCCGCCTTGTCGCCATGCTGGCGGACCAGTTTGCGAGCCTGCGTGGCGGACACAACGCTATCCACCAACTGCGCTTGCACGTCCGCCGGCAGCGCCGCCGTCTCCAGGACGTTGCTCACCCACTGCCGCGATTTGCCAAGCTTCTTTGCAATGTCGGTATCCGTCCAGCCCCACGACAGAAGCCGCTTGATCGACGCCGCGTACTCCAGTGGGGTATGCGCCAGCCCGGAATTGGCGAGCAACATATTCAGCGTGCGGTCCGCGTCATTGGTATTCGGCGCTTCCGACAGGCACGGCAGCGTTTTGATTTCAGCGCCGCGTGACATTGCCAACTTGACGGCCAGAAGGCGGCAGTTGCCGTCAACCACAACCAACAGATCGCCCGCCTGGCGTACGGTCAGAGGCCGCGACCGCAGGAAGCCATGCGCCTCA
>CAIXAA010000485.1 GCA_903917305.1 uncultured Myxococcales bacterium
CGCTCCGGAATCTCTCCTGATCTCGTGGAAGAAGTCTACATGGGCTGCGTGCTGCCGGCCAACGTCGGCCAGGCTCCGGCGCGCCAGGCAGCGCTCTATGCCGGCCTGCCCAAGCACGTGCCCTGCACGACGGTGAACAAGGTCTGCGGCTCGGGCCTCAAGACCGTCATGCTCGCCGCCTCGCAGATCAAGGCCGGCGACGCGGACATCATCGTCGCGGGCGGCATGGAAAACATGAGCCAGGTTCCGTACTACCTCGACAAGGCGCGCGACGGCTACCGGCTTGGCCACGGCCAGGTGACCGACGGCCTGATCAAGGACGGCCTGTGGGACGTCTACAATGACTTCCACATGGGCAGCGCCGCCGAAATCTGCGCCAAGGACAAGGACTTGGGCCGCGAGAAGCAGGACGCCTTCGCTACCGAGAGCTACAACCGCGCCAACGCCGCGGTGACGGGCGGCGCGTTCAAGGCCGAGATTGCCCCGGTCGCTGTGCCGCAGAAGAAGGGCGACGCGCTCATCATCGACACCGACGAGGAGCCGGCTCGCGGCAACCCGTCGAAGTTCGCGGGTTTGCGTCCGGCGTTCGACAAGAACGGCACCGTGACGGCGGCCAACGCCTCGTCGCTCAACGACGGCGCGGCGGCCGTGGTGCTCTGCTCGGCCGAGAAGGGCAAGGCGCTGGGCTTGAAGCCGCTGGCGAAGATCGTATCGCACGCCTCGTTTGCCCAGGCGCCGGAGTGGTTTACGACGGCTCCGATCGGCGCGATCGAAGCGGCGCTCAAGAAGGCCAACCTGACGGTGGCGGACATCGACCTGTTCGAGCTGAACGAGGCGTTCTCCGTGGTTTCGCTCGCTTGCGCTGAGGGGCTCGGCCTCGACGCCGCCAAGACGAACATCCACGGCGGTGCGGTGGCGCTCGGCCATCCGATCGGCGCTTCCGGCACGCGCATCCTGGTGACGCTGCTCTACGCCATGGCCGACAAGAACGCCAAGCGCGGCGCGGCGAGCCTCTGCATCGGCGGCGGCGAAGCGGCGGCGCTGGTCGTCGAGCGCTGAACCTTTTCCTGGGGCCGCGCAACCAACGGGCGGTGCGCACGTTTGCAGGCGAGGCCGTGCCTCCAGGCCGTGCGGCGCGCCACGGAGGCTTTGCGTGAAAGTCCTGCTGTTGGGCGGACATGGCTTTGTCGGCCGCAACGTGGCCGCGGCCCTCGCCGCCACCGCGCATGAGGTCGTCGTCGCTCCAGGTCGAGATCGCTGCGATCTCACCGACCTGGACGCGGCACGCAGCTGCATTCGCGCAGCCGGTCCGGACGTCGTCGTGAACTGCGCCGCGCTCGTCGGCAGCCTGAACTACGTCACCGAGCGCGCTGCGGAAGTCCTCGATGCGAACCTCCGGATGTTGCTGAACATCTACCGGTCCGTCGCCGAGATCGTCCCGGGCGCCGTGATCGCCCACCCGATTGCCAACTGCGCGTTTCCCGGCGATCTCGAGATCTACCGCGAGGACAGCTTGTGGCAGGGAGCGATCCACCGCTCCGTGCTGTCCTACGGCAGCACGCGGCGCATGATGCCGGTGATGGCCGACTGCTACGCGATGCAGTACGGCTTGAAGACGTTGGCGTTCTTCACGCCGAACATGTACGGTCCGCACGACTCGACGGATCCGAACAAAGCCCATGCCTTGAATGCGCTTTGCGCGCGCATGGTCAAGGCGCGGGCGGAGCAGGCGCCGTTCATCGAGGTCTGGGGCACCGGCACGCCGGTGCGCGAGTGGCTGTATGCGCCTGATTTTGCGCGGGTGTTGTGTGAGGCCCTGGATCGGCTGGCCGATCCGGGTCTGGCGGCACCCCTCAACATCGCGCAGCAACATGGCCTGACCGTGCGCGAATTGGTGGAGCTTGTCGCGGCCGAGACCGGCTATGCTGGGCAGATCCGTTGGGATCGCAACCGGCCGGACGGCGCGCCGCGCAAGGTCATGGACAGCGAGCTCTTTCGCAAGAGTTTTCCGGATTTCCGATTCACGGACTTCCAGGGCGGTGTGCGCAGCACCATCGACTACTACCGCTCGGTGCTCCCGTACTGAGCTTGCACGAGGCAACCGTGGCCAAGAAGGCGCTCATCACCGGCATCGCGGGTCAGGACGGCTCCTACCTGGCGGAGCTGCTGCTCGACAAGGGCTACGAAGTTTGCGGCATGATTCCGAGACGTTCGACGCCGGAGACGCAGACGATGCGCCTCGAGCACATCATCGGCGGCCTGCGGCTGGAGTACGGCGACGTGCTCGATCTCGCGAGCATCTACCGCGTCATGAAGCTTGTGCAACCGGATGAAATCTATCATCTTGCTGCACAGTCGCACGTCCAGATCTCGTTCACGGAGCCGATCCACACGACCAGCGTCGTGTCGCTCGGCACGCTGAACATGCTGGAGGCGACGGCGGAGTTTGCGCCGCAGGCGCGCTTCTACCATGCCGCTTCGTCGGAAATCTTCGGCAATACGCCCGACTATCCGATCAACGAGCAGTCGCGCATGATTCCGTGCTCGCCGTACGCGGCGGCCAAGCTCAATGCGTACCACTTGACGCAGATCTTCCGCGTGTCGAAAAAGCTGTTTGCGGTCAACGGCATCCTCTTCAACCACGAGTCGCCGCGGCGCGGGTTGAACTTCGTCACGGCCAAGGTGGTCAAGGGCGCGCTGGCGATCAAGCACGGTCAGGCGCAGAAGCTCGAGCTCGGCAACCTCGACGCGAGCCGCGACTGGGGCCACGCCAAGGACTTCGTCGAGGCGATGTGGTTGATGTTGCAGCAGGATCAGCCGGATGACTACGTCGTGGCCACCGGCCGCGAGGTCACGGTGCGCGACCTGTGCCGCTACGTGTTCGAGTGCCTGGGCCTGGGCGACTACCGCGAGTACGTCGTCACGGCGGAGCGCTTCGTGCGGCCCTATGAACTCGAGCACTTGCAGGGCGATGCGTCCAAGGCGCGCCGCCTGCTCGGCTGGGAGCCGCGCTACACGTTCGAACAGATGCTCGATGAGATGATTGGGGAAATCGGCGCGCGGTTCTTCCCGTAGCTACTCGCCCAGGACGCGCTTGCGCAGGTTGCGCAGGGTCCGCCGCGGATGCAGACCCATCGCCGCGGCGCGCCGGCCGACCTCGTGGCTGACCGTGTTCCAGCCGAGGATGGATGTGCGGCGGTGCCAGAGCGTGTAGGTCACGTCGCCGATCGAGCCGTAGTGCCAGTTGATGCGCAGTAGATCCCTTGCGATCCTGCCATTGTACACGATCTGCCCGTTCATCCCGGTGATCGTGTAGTCGACGACCGTCTCCGGCATGACGCCCATGGTGACGCCGTTGGCTGCCGCCCGCACCCAGAACTCCGTGTCGCCGCAGGCATAATCGATGGCGAACGGGCCGAGCCGGTCCAGCACCCGGCGCCGCGCGAACATCGCCACGCTCGTGACGCCATGGGTCTGCCGCAGGAAATGCTTGAGCGTGAGCCGCGATGCGTCGGTCATCGGCTCCTCCGGCAGCGGCGTCAGCGTGCCGTCCGGATGCTCCTGCCAGACCTGGGTCTGGCCAAAAACGATATCCACTTCGGGATGTTCAGCCAGGTACGCCGCCGCCAGCCGCGGCGCGCCAGGACGCAGGCGGTCGTCATCGGGCAGCCACTTGAAGATCTCGCCGGTCGCCATGCGCGCGGCCTTGTTCCAGGCGTCGTACTCGCCGCGATCCGGCTCGGAGATCCAGCGGATGCGGTCACCGTAGGAGCGCAGCAGCTCCACCGTCCCGTCCGTCGAGGCGCCGTCGACGACGATGACCTCGCGGTTGGGATAGTCGTCCGCCAGTACGCCGTCCAGCGTGCGCTGCAGGTGCCGGGCGCGGTTGCGCGTCACGGTCGCGATGGTGATGCGAGGAAGTTCGGTCGGTTGGCTTGCCATGCGGAACAGCTCCGAAACTGCGTGGACGGCCTCAAGGGCGCGGGCTTCAGCCGGCGCGCGTGGCACTGCGAAACTCGACCACCACGACCGGCAGGTAGACGCCCAGCAGCAGCGGCCCACGCCACCACCAAGGCACATGCCAGGATTGGAGTAGCAGACTCGCCAGCACGACACAACCGGCGCCGATGGCCGGCCACACCCAGGCGGCGAACTGCAAGCTGCCGATCACGCGCCGGTAGGTGCGCAGCGAGACGAGCCAACCGACGAGATCGATGGCGGCGACGACCCCGGCGGCGCCCAGACCGCCAAAGCGCGGCACGGCGAGCAGGCCGCCGGCGACGGACACGACGGTGGAGGCGGCGACGACGGCGAGCATGACGCGGTCGCGGCCGTAGGAGATGAGGCAGTTGGTGTAGCCGCAGATCGCGTAGTTGAAGACGATGGCGACGCTCATGACCTGCAGGAGCTGCGCCGCGGCGGCGTAGCGGGGGCCGTAGATGAGCCGGATGATCGTGGGTGATTCCGCGAGCATGAAGGCGGCGCCGAGGAAGGCGGGGACCATGTGGACGCGGGCGAAGAGGCGCGCTTCGCGGGCGGCGCGATCGGGGGCGTTGGCGACGGTGCGGGCGAGCCGCGGGAAGAAGGCGTTGGACAGGACGCTGGGGATCGTCGAGGCGAGCTCGAACAGGCGGAAGGCGGCAAGGAAGACGCCGAGCTCCGCCGCGCCCAGATAGGCCCGCACGATCACGTTGTTGGCATAGTGCAGCACCACGACCAGCGCCAGCGTCGCGCCCAGCGGCAGGGAGGCCAGCAGCGCCACGCGGAATTGGCTCGGCGTCGGCCATTGGGGCCGTACGCGCAGGAGCCGCAGCAGCACCACGTAGCCGGCCACCGTCGTCGCCAGGCCGGTCAGCACCGGCAGCGTCGCGGCAATGCGGACATCCGCGGGGTGGCGCACGAGGGTCAGCAGGGCCACGGTCGAGGCGGCCGTGCCCAGCACGCCAATCATCGCTGGAATCCTGGGCAGTTCCAGGCCGCTGAGCACCCAGTCGGCGTTGAGCGCGTTCTGGAACAGCAACAGGCCGCAGAGCAGGAGGATCGAGCGCTCCAGCGGGTCGTGCACGCCGAAGAAGGAGAACGCTGCCAGCCCGGCGAAGCCCACGAAAGCGAGGACGAATTGCGTGGCATTGACGAGGACCATCGTGCGGCCGGCGCTCGCCGGTTCGCGGGCGATGGCGCGCAGGCCCCAGGTGGTCAAGCCGGGCGAGAGC
>CAIXAA010000486.1 GCA_903917305.1 uncultured Myxococcales bacterium
AGCCCGGCGTGACGGAGGCGCGAACGATGGATGTCCAAGAGTTCCCGCCACCTGCCGCAGCGTGGCGGTTCGCGGCTTGCCTCGCGCTGGCGACGGTCGTGTGGGCCAGCGGGTGCTCCAGCGCCCGGTCCGCTGCGGCCCTGGCCGATACCGGCGCGGACGCGCACCCGTTCTTCGACGCCGGAGACGTCTGGGCGGCCCAGGTCGACGCCGCGGCGGACGCGACCGAAGTCGCTGACGCCAAGCCTGTTTCCGGCGACATTGCCGACGTGGCGGGCGATACCGGGGACGCGGCGGTTGCAGCCGACAGTGCCGCCGACGTGGGCGCCGACGTGCCTCTGGTCGCGCCTTTCCCGAAAGATGGGGCATGGTTCCACGATCTGTGGTCGACACCCTCGACCACGCCAGCGTCGGCCAGCAACGCCTGGTGGGCGGCGCAGTACGAGTTCGTCCCCGACACGACGGCGGACACGCCCGTGGACCTGTCAGCGAAATCACTGAACTTGAAGACGTTTTCGACTTCGGAGGATCCGGCCGCTGCCGAGGGCGTCGTCGATCGCTGGGGCCAGAAGGTGTTCATGCGCAAGGACGGCTGCTGCGTGACGAACGCGGCGACGGCGCTGGAGACGCACCCTTCGTGGGCGGTCGCCAAGACGTTCACCGCGCCGCAAGCGGGCTGGTACCACCTGCGCGCGGAGGCGGTGGCGCACCTGCAGTGCAACGCCGCGTCGATCAAAGCGGTGTTCGGTGACGGGATGCTGCTGGAGGTGTATGCGGTGCGCGCTGGCGTGACCGAGCGGATTTGGGCGGCGCTGCTGTCCGCGCGCAACTGCGACCCGGCAAACATCAGCCTGAATGAGTACCTGCAGCCGGGAGACCGGCTGGTGCTGCGCGGCGTGACGCATTCGGGGGACAGCCAGCTGGACGGGCTCATCCTCGACCCGGTCGTGCAGCTCGTGCAGGCGGGCGGCGCGCCGAACCAGCCGCCGTGCAGCGTGGCGCTGGCGCCGACCGGGAACCTGGCGCCGCGCGAGAACGACATCAACGCGGCGATCGGGCAAGCCAAGGCGCTGCTCGGGCCGGCGTGTCCGCGGGCGGAAGTCGTGCTGCAGCCTGGCGATTACGCGCTGGGCGCTCCGGTGCAATTCCCTGGCGAGACCGCGCACATCACTGTGCGCGGCGACACGACGGGCACGCGCGCGCGGCTGCTGATGCTGAACCGGACGGCGCACATCCTGGAGATGTGGGGCCTTTCCAATGAGCTGCGCGGCCTGGAGTTCGACTACGCCACGGTGGACGGCGTGCTGCGGGTGCCGTTCACGCAAGGCGCCATCGAGAAGACCGACACGGACGGTACGGGCAACGTGACCGCCGTCTATGTGCGCATCGACAAAGGCTTTGACAACGTGCTGGACAACGCGGCGCACGACACGCTGTGGCAGACGGGTCCGAGCGTGCAGGGCGTGGTGTTCGCGGCGAGCGGAGCGGCCAAGACGTATGCCTGGTTTGACGGCGCGGGGCGCACGTTCGTGCTGGACGACGCCGGCCGGTGGAAGCTGCCGTTTGGCCCGCAGACGACGGCCGTGCAGGTCGGCGACCGCGCGGTGATCCTGGCGCGCGGCTTCGGCGGCACGTTCAACGTCGGCGGCCGCGAGAACCGCTTGACGGACGTGGGGATCCACGCATCGGCGGAGCTGGTGATCCGCACGGACTTCGCGACCGGGTTGCACGCCCGCCGCCTCGCCATCACGCCCGGTCCGGCGGTCGGCGGCATCGCGCGCCTCACGTCGGCGAACGCGGACGGCTTGCACCTCAAGAACATGCGCCGCGGCGCCACCATCGAGGACTGCGAGCTCGCCGGCTTGCCGGAGGACGCCATCAACACGCACGCCGACGGCCAGTTTGCTGCCAACGCGACGTTTGCAGCGGGGAGCAACCAGCCGGAAGACTGGTACTTCTGCTATGACAGCGCGACGTTGCAGCCCGGAAACGGGGGCGCGCTGGTGCAGCCGCTGAGCGATCCGGCGACCAAGCTGGCGGCGTTCGGCAACCGGTTCTTCAACATCTCCGCGAGCGGCGAAGGCACGCTGCTGCGCGACTGCCGCATCCACGAGCTGCGCGGCAACGGCGTGGTGTTGCGCGGCGGCGTGGCGTTGCTGACGCGCAACCAGTTCTGGAACGTGTTCGGCGGCGCGGACGCCCAGGGCAACAACCCTTGGGGTCGCGCGGTCAACTTGGAGACGCAGCTGGCCGCATGCGCTGGCGCGGCGTCGTGCGGCAATGACGAGGGGCCGTACGCTTATGCTGCGTATGTGCGGCACAATCAGCTGCTGAGCGGCAATCCGGTGACGGGGCTGACGTGGTATGCGTCGTACACGCCCGTCATCCGCAACCAGCCGGGCGCGGAAGGGTGCTGGCCGTGGAACGGCGGCTTCACCGCGCTGTGCTATCCGGAGAACCAGGATCCGGCCAAGTCGGAGATCGTGACGACGCCGAACCCCTGAGGCGCGACGTGCCGGCGTAGAGGTTCGAATCTACTGGATGACTTCGATGTGCGGCCCGCGGTGCGGCTTGGGCGGCTTCGCGGACGGACGGCGCGGCGAATCGGGCGGAGCCGCCACTTGAGCCGGAGCCGGAGCCGGAGCCAGGACCGGAGCCGGGGCCGGAGCCTGGGCCGGAGCCGGAGCCGGAGCCGGAACTGGAACCGGAACCGGAACCGGAGCTGTCGCTGTCGCCGCAAGCGGCAATGGCACCGCGGCCGGCGCCGCCACCACGACCGCAGGCCGCGAGGCAGGATCCGCATTGGGAGCCACGGCGCCAGGCCACAGGCCGCTCTGCGACAACGCCCACGAAAGCGCGAGGCCTCCGCCGACGCCCGCAGCGATCCACACGCGCCTTCGCCCGGCCTTGGCTGGAGCTGCCTGCGCGGGCGGCGCTGCCTCCACCGCGGGTGCGGCCGCCGCGGGTTGCGGCTGTGGCGTCGCGGCAAGGGCGGGCGGCGTTTGCGCAGGCGCCACTGGCGTTGCGTCGAGATTTGCCAGCGCCATCGGCGGTGTCGCCGCACCGCTGGGTCCGCGGCGGATGACCACGGCCGGCGCAGGTTGCCGCGGCGCCGCCTCTTCCTCGCCGTCGAGGGCAATGTCCTCGGTGTCGGCGCCGGTCGCCGCGAGATCCTCTGGCGTGTCGCCCCAGGAGCCGCCAATGGCCGCCTGCAGCGCCTTGCGCATCGCTGCCGCATCCGCGAAGCGGTCTTCGGGGCGCTTGGCCATCGCGCGTTCGACAATCGCAACATAGGCTTCCGACACCGGCGTACAGGCCAGTTGCCGCAAGTCCGGCAGCGGCTCCTCCTGGTGCGCTCGCAGCAGCCAGAAGACGTCGCCGGTGAAGGGCAAGCGTCCGGCGACAGCGCGGAACATGATGACGCCCAGCGAATACAAGTCGCTGCGACCGTCCAGCTCGTGGCCGCCGCGGCATTGCTCGGGGCTCATGTAGGCGGGCGTGCCCAGCACGCGGTTGGCGCCGGTCAGGCGCGACTCGCCGGTGCGCGCGATGCCGAAGTCGAGGACCTTGACGACCGGCTCCTCCTCGCCCGATTCCGCCAGGATGATGTTCTCCGGCTTCAAGTCGCGGTGCACCAGACGCGCCGCGTGCGCTTCGCCCAGGCTGCGCAGCACCGAGATCGCAATGCGGCACATCTGCGGGCCGGTGGGCACCTCGTTCGCGGCGGCGTGGTCGGCGAGGAAGCGCTCCAGCGTGGGGCCGCGCAGCAGCTCCATCGCCATGAACATCGCGCCGCTCTCGGCCTGGCCGAAATCGTAGAGCCGCACCGTGTTGACGTGGCACAGGCTCGCGGTGATCCGCGCCTCGCGAAAGAAGCGGAAGAACACGTCCTTGCCGCCATCCGCGGGATCCAGCGCCAGGACTTTGAGCGCGACGTGCTGGCCGCTGCCGGTGTGCTCCGCCTCGTAGACCGCGCCAAAACCGCCCTTGCCGATGCGCTGCAAGATGCGGTAGCGACTGGCGAAGAGCTCGCCAGGATTCAAGCGCGCGACCGAGAGGACGTCGATGCCGTCCACGACCAGCGTGGCGACGCCGTCCGTGGCGCAATGAACTTCGGTCGTGGTCAGGCCGCAGAGCGGGCAATGGCGCAGCCGTTCCGGCGCTGGCGTGATCGAGGACATGGGCTCCCAGCCGACGCAGCGATAGCCGCGCGCGACGCCGTAGCGTCCCACTGTTGGCATGCCGGCGTCAACGCGGGAGAGATCGTTGCGGCATCCTACCTTGACGCTCTCCGGGCCAGGTGGCAGGCTCCGCCGCCCTATGGACGAGCCGGGTGTGCGCGTGCTTTTCTCCCCTTCGACCCACGCCAGCACTGTGCGGCCCATCGGGCGGCTTTGC
>CAIXAA010000487.1 GCA_903917305.1 uncultured Myxococcales bacterium
GATCCGGCCATGCTCGCGATCATTCACAAGAGCGGCGATGCGCAGGAATACCTTGAGAAATTCCGTGCCGTCGTCCGCCGCGCCGGCCAGGTCGGACTGCCTTGGGGCGCCAACCTCATCGCCGGCCACCCGGGCGAGACGGCCGAAACGCTGCGGATTTCAGCCGAAAACGTGGCGCAGCTCTACCGCGAGCCGTGGGCCAGGACCGGGTTCCTGTCGGTGGATCCGTACCGCTTCTACCCCGGCTCGATCATCGACCGCGATTTCGCAGACTTCGAGCGGCGTTTCGGCACGCGCGTGCACCGGCCGCGCTGGTGGGACGCGTCGGAGCCGGGCTTCACGGCGTCCTGGGTCGACCCGTCGACGGACCTCGATTTCCGCACGCGCGAGCGCCTGACCTTCGAGCTCTTCGCGCCGCTGGCCCGCGAAGTTGCAGCGAATTTCGCCTACCAAGGCCCGGCGCGCGATTATTTCGTGCGCGCCTTGCAGCACCAGCAGACCTTGTTCGAAGCGCCGACGCGGCTGGCCACCTTGCGCGACTACAGCCTCTGGCAACGGCTGACGCGGCGCAGCCAGGTCGATGCGCGCCGCGATCCGGAGGCGATGGCGCTGCTGCGCGAGGAGCGGCGCAAGGTCGCTGCGCAATTGACCCAGCGTTTTCAAGCCAGCAGCGCCGTGGCCCAAGCCCTGGTCGACGTGCCGCGCGAGCGGTTCGTCAGCGAAGCGCAGCTGCCGTGGAGCGCCCTGGACCGCACCTTGAAGCTGCTGCCCGATGGCACGGCGACGATCTCCGCGCTGCACGCCTACGTCCACAACTTCACGCTGCTCGATCTGCAAGCCGGCGATCACCTGCTGGAATTGGGCAGTGGCACGGGCTACGGCGCGGCGCTGGCGGCGCACATCGTGGGCCCGGGCGGCACCGTGCGCACGGTCGAGGCGGACGCGACGCTGGTGCGGCAGGCGCGCAAGAACCTGGCAGAGCTGCCGAATGTCGCGGTGTTCGCGTCCAGCGACGCGTTCCAGGACCTGCTCGGCCCGGCGACCAAGGTGCTGTTCACGTTCGCGCTGTCCTCGCTGCCGGAGGCGCTGCTCGCGGCGCTGCCGGTCGGCGGCCTGGTCGTGGCGCCGATCGGCACGCAAACGCAGGAATTGACACGTTTCGTTCGGCATGCGGACGGCCTGGGGGTATCGCGGCACGGCGCCGTGCGCTACGTGGCGGATCGGCGCGAGGCTTCGATGGCGGCTGCGATGTCCTCGTAGACCGGGCGCTGGCCGTCCGGCAGCGCCGCACCCGACGCCAGCCATGCGCGCACCAGCCCCGCCGGCCGGTGCGGGTAGATGCGCGCGAGCCAATGCCCTTGCGCCGCCCTTAGTTTCGGCACATCGAGCAGCCGCGCGCCGGCGCACAGCGCCAGCGTCTCGCGTTGCACGTGCAGCGCGTGCCCGGGCGTTCCCGCGCGCGGATTGGCGCCCGGCAGCGGCCCCAAGTGGCGGTTCACCAGCGACAGCACGAACTCGTGGCAGCCTTGCAGCACCGGCGCCAGCGGCGCGACGTCCAACTCCGCATCCGGCAGACCGATCGCAATCGTCGGCGCCCCCTTGCCGTCATCGAGCAGCCGCCCGGCGCGCCGCAGCGGATGACAGGCGACCCAGCGCACCGCGTCCAGCCCGGGCAGGCTGGGCGCCGCCAGATCCAACCCCTGCCGCAGCGTTTGCAGCCGCGCGTCCAAGTCCGGCAGCAGGACACGCTCGCGCAAGTGCGGATAACCGCCGCGCACTTCCGCCCACAGCGCGATGCGCAGCAGCTCGATCAGCTCCAGCGGCACGGCTTGGGACACCAAGCGCGCCAGCGCCTGCTGCGCGCGGTCCGGCCACGGCACTTCGGCAAACGGCAGCGCCGCCGTCGCGAGGAAGTGCGGCACGTCATGGTGCAAGTGCACGAAACTCTGCAGGACGTACGCTTGCGGCGCCGCGTCGGCCAGCGCCGCCAGCCGCGGGGCGTCCTCCGGCAGGGTGCGCAGCGCGCGCAGCTCGGCCGGCAAGTGCGCTTGCGTCCACGCGACATAGCCGTCGTCGTGCAGCCGGCTGGCATCGCTGGCCCGTGTCGGCAGCAGCGCGAGCGTGTGGTAGACGAGGTCGAACCAGGCGGAAGTGGTCAGCTGGATCGGTTGGCGGGGTTCGCTCGACATGCCGCGAGGAAAGCATGCGGTGCGGCCCTGCGCAAGGCCGGCCGTTGCCTACAGATCCACCAGCACGTCCCCCAGCGACGCAAACACCGGCGCCTGCGCGTCACACTTGGGGATCCAGTCGGGCACGTTCGGCCCGTTCGCGCCATCGACCGCGCCGCGCTTCGCACACCCGTCCGTGCGCTCCAGCGCCTGCTGCACGAGCCCCTTGGCCTGCAGGCGCAGCGCGGCCTGCGCCTTCGGATCCGTCGCCAGATCCGCCATGCCCAGCAGCCACTGCGCCCAACTCACCCAGGAGATCAGCGTCGCGCGCAGCTTGGGCGCCAGCAACGTGGGCGGGTGCTTCATCATCAGCCAGCGCACGCGGGTGAGCAGCGCGAACGGGCCCGGCAGCTCGATGCGCCACGCCTCTTGCTGGCCGAGGTGCTCGCCGTCGCCGACGAGGTAGCCCCAGTTCACCGCCGTCGCGTCGCGCAGCTTCCAGCCGGCGGGCAGGGCGATGCCGACACTGGTCATGAGGTCGACGACCCGGCGCATGCCGTGCACGTCGTCCCAGACCAGCGCCTGGCGGTCGCTGTCCGCGCCGCCAAAGCCGACAAAGCGCGCGCCGTCGTCGCGCAGGTTGCGGGGCAGGGCGAAGCCGGGAAAGCCAGGCAGATCGCCGAGGTCCACGACGCCGCTGGCCGCCGTCCAGCGAAACGCGTGCTGGCCGAGCCAGCCGACGACCACGGATGCGTCCTGCGTCATGCGCTCCGGCATGCAGCCGGGGCCGGTGTCGGGGTCGCACAACGGCAGCGTGCCGCCGGTCGTCGTCGAGAGAAAGCCCATGGGATTCGGGCCGACGGCATAGCTGCCCCAGGTCAGCGCCGTGCCGTCCAGGTTGAGCATCGTGCGCGCGGCGTTCTGGCCCTGCTCCGGCAGGCCGCTGACGTAGCCCATGCCGGCCGCCAGGGTCCAGCGGCAGTGGTGGTCGAACGGCTGCGGGCTGCCGCCAAATCCGGTGAGGATGCTGCCGTCGGCGTTGATGGCGCTGACCTCCCCGCAGTTGGTGGCGCCGCTGATGCCGACCGCGCCGCCGCCCGCCGTCCAGCGGAAGATGCCGTCGCCGTGGGAGCCGGCCACGACGGCGCCGTTGCCGGAGACGACGACGCGCCCGTACGGCCCGCCGGTGCCGGCGCCGAGGCCGACCATGCCGCCGCCGGGTGTCCAGCGGAACGCCTGACCGTCCGAGGTTCCGGCGACGATGCCGCCGGTCGAGACGTCGGTCGCGTGGCTCTGCGTGCCGAGGACGCCCAGGCCGGAGAAGCCGACGGCAAAACC
>CAIXAA010000488.1 GCA_903917305.1 uncultured Myxococcales bacterium
CCGACGGCGCCAGCTACGCGACGTGGGCCGATCCCGCCAAATCCGTCCGCACGGCAACGAGTTACACGGGCGGCGTGCGCTGGCACCTGAGCCGCCACTACCGCCTCTACGCCGACTACGAGCACACCGTCTTCCAGGGCGGCGCCGCCGGCAACACGAACCGCACGACCGAGCAAGCGCTGCTCGGCCGCGTCCAACTGGCATTCTGACGGAGAAGCCCATGATGCGACATGCTTTGTTCCTGGTCGCCGCGCTGCTCCTGCTGCCTTCGCTGGCGCTGGCGGACCCCATCACGCTGCTCAACGTCTCCTACGACCCGACACGCGAGCTTTATGTCGAGATCAACGCCGCTTTCGCCAAGAGCTGGCAGCAGAGGACCGGCCAGGAGGTGACGGTGCAGCAGTCGCACGGCGGCTCCGGCAAGCAGGCGCGGGCGGTGATCGACGGGCTGCGCGCCGATGTCGTCACGCTGGCGCTGGCGGGCGACATCGACGCCATCGCCGAGAAGGCCGGGCTGCTGCCGCGCGATTGGCAACAGCGCCTGCCGCAACAGAGCTCGCCGTACACGTCGACGATCGTGTTCCTGGTGCGCAAGGGAAATCCCAAAGGGATCAAGGACTGGGCGGATCTGGCCAAGCCGGGCATCGCGGTCATCACGCCCAACCCGAAGACGTCCGGCGGTGCGCGCTGGAACTACCTGGCGGCGTGGGCGTGGGCGCTGCAGCACTTCGGCAACGACGAGCACAAGGCGCGCGGCTACCTCGCGGCGCTGTTCCACAACGTGCCGGTCCTCGACACGGGAGCGCGCGGGGCGACGATCACCTTTGCGCAGCGCGGCGTGGGCGATGTGCTGCTGGCTTGGGAGAACGAGGCGCTGCTCGCGCAAAAAGAGTTGGGCCAAGGCAAGTTCGACCTCGTGACGCCGCCGGCGAGCATCCTGGCGGAGCCGCCGGTGGCGCTGGTCGACAAGGTCGTGGACAAGAGGGGCACGCGCAAAGTGGCCGAAGCGTACCTCGCTTTCCTGTACACGCCGCAGGCGCAGGAGATCATTGCGCGGCACCACTTCCGCCCGCGCGATGCGGCGGTGCTGGCGCGGCACGGGGCGGAGTTCGCCAAGGTCGCGCTGTGGGACATCCGGCAGTTCGGCGGCTGGAAGGCCGTGCAAGCCAAGCACTTCGCCGATGGCGGCGTGTTCGACCAGATCTACCGCCCGGGGCCATAACCGCATGCGTCGCAACACCCGCACCCTGCCCGGCTTTGGCCTGTCGCTCGGCATCACGATGAGCTGGCTCGGCCTCATCGCGCTCGTGCCGCTCATGGCGCTGTGCATCCGCTCGAGCAGCCTGGGCTGGACCGCCTGGCGCGCCGTGCTGACCGACGCCCGCGTCCTCGCGGCGCTGCGCCTGTCGTTCGGCGCCGCCCTCATCGCCGCTTTCCTCAACACGATCTTCGGCTTGTGCGTCGCCTGGGCCCTGTGCCGCTGCCGGCTGCCGTTGGCCGCGCTGTGGGACGCTATCGTCGATTTGCCGTTCGCCTTGCCGACCGCCGTCGCCGGCATCGCGCTCACCGCTGTCTACGCCCAGGACGGCTGGCTCGGCCGCATCCTCGAAGGCCGCCTGGGCTGGAAGATCGCCTTTGCTCCCGCGGGCATCGTCGTCGCGCTCACCTTCATCGGCCTGCCGTTCGTCGTGCGCACCGTCGAACCGGTCCTCGAAGCCCTCGATCGCGAACTGGAAGAAGCCGCGGAGTGCCTGGGCGCCACGCCGCTCCAGGTCTTCTGGCGCGTCGTCCTTCCGGCGTTGAGACCCGCGTTGCTGACCGGCTTCGCCATGGCCTTCGCCCGCGCCGTCG
>CAIXAA010000489.1 GCA_903917305.1 uncultured Myxococcales bacterium
CGCCGCGACGGTGATTGCGGTCGACATGCCGGTGACGCAGGTGCCGCTGTTCCTCAAGGTCGGCGCGCTGTTGCCGCTGCTGCGGCCGACGATCGACACGCTGGCGCCAGCGACGGAGCCCGGTGTGGAGTCGTTTGCCAATGAAGTCGGACGCTTGCATGTGATCGTCGCGGCCCCGCCGGGAAGCGCCGGGCGAACGCTCTACGACGGAACCGTGCTGATCTCCAAGGGAACGAGCCTGTCGATGACGCCGGGCAGCGAGTTCAAGAGCGTCGAGTACGAGATCTGGGGGCTGCCGGCACAGCCGGCGCTAGTAACCGAAGTGCTGGCGGAGCAGGGTCTCGCGCAAGTCAATGATGTCGCGCAGGATTCCTGCGAGAATGGCTGTTGGGCCTGGGATGCGGTCGCGCATGTCCTGCGCGTGCGGCCCAAAGATGCATCCGCATGGGTGAAGTGGGTCAATCCTTGATGAGTCAAAAGCATTTTGGTGTTCCGGCAGCCGTCGGCAAGCCGCGTCATGGGGCGCCGGGCCAGGTGATCGATCCGGCGGTGCTGCGCGAGAGCTGGACCCTCGACGTGCTGGCGTGGGCGCAATACGGCGTCATGGCGAAGAAGATCGACGTGCATGGGTCGCACGCCGCCTTGCCGCCGGTGATCCTGCCGGACGATGGCAAGGGCCGCACCGTGGCGCTCGACCTGCTGGCCGCGCTGCATGCGCTGCGCAGCCGGCCGCGGGCGTTTTCGCAGATGGCGGGCCGCTATGCGCCGCTCGTCATCGGCGCGCAGGACCGGCAACGGCCGCTGGTGCTGGAGCTGTGGCAACTGGACGGCGAGCTGGAAGACCTGGAAAAGTGGCAGAAACTGGCGGAGCAGCTGGCCACCTACCTGCGGGCGGAGGTGCGCGTGCGCACGCACGTGGAGGCGCGGCAGCTGCTGCGCGAGGCGCAAGCCCGCGGACTTCCTGAGGAATTGCAGGCGCGCAACCCGATCGCCTGGGCCCTCGCCGAGGTTGGGAAGTGACCAGAATTGCCGTGATTGGCTGCGGTGGCCTGGGCGTGCCGGCGGCGTGGACCCTGGCGCTGGGCGGCGCGCGGCAGTTGCGGCTGATCGACCCGGACGCCGTGGAGCTCTCGAACCTGCACCGCCAGATCGCCTACGGCGAGGCGGACATCGGCCAACCGAAGGTGCAGGCGCTGGCGCACTGGTTGAAAAAGCGCTTTGCGGGCATGGATATCCAAGTGGTGCAGCAGCGTGCGCAAGCCGCGGGGCTGGACGCGTTGTTGGATGGGTGCGACGCCGTGCTGGAAGGGACGGACGACGCGAACAGCAAATTTCATGTGAATGATTGGGCGGTTGTGAAGCCGCGCAGGCGCGTTGCCACCATCGCCGCGGCCATCGGCCGACGGGGGCAGCACTTCACGGTGACGCCGACCGGCGCCTGCTACCGCTGCCTGTTCGAAGCGCCGCCGCCCGAGGAGCTGCTGTCGACGTGCTCGGTGGCCGGCGTGCTCGGACCGACGGTTGGGCAAGTGGGCGCGCTGGCAGCGACATCACTGCTGCATGCCCTGCGCGGGCAGGCGGACCCGGCGCAGTCGGCGCTGCTGCGCGTCGGGCCGCGCGGGCTGCTGCGCACGGCGGTGCAACCGGCGGCCGATTGCCTGTGCCGCCGCTGACGGCAGCTGGCGCTGGTGGAGAATCGCCCACGATCTCCTTGCCAAGAAGCGCGGCATGCCGATACTGCGCCAACCGTTCCTCTTTTCCGCACCTCGACAGGAGACCACACCCGCCATGCCGATTTCCGTGAAGATCCCGACGCCTCTGCGCAAGTTCACCGCCAACAAGGACACCGTGGAGGTGCAGGGCGCCACCGTCGGTGCCGCGCTGCGCGACCTCGACACGCGCTGCCCCGGCCTGTGGGCCAAGGTCTGCGATGACGACGGCAAGGTCCGCCGTTTCATCAATGTGTACGCGGGCGACGACGACATCCGCTTCCTGCAGGGCCTGGAGACGCCGGTCGCCGACGGCTCCGACATCAGCATCATCCCCGCCATCGCCGGCGGCTGCTGAGCCTTGCAAGTGCGCGATCCACGTCATGTCTTTGATCGCTACGGCCGGCAGTTGCTGGTCAGCGGCGTCGACCTTGCCGGCCAGGGGCGGCTGCACGCCTTCGCGGCCGTGCTGGCGACCGACGCTTCGGAAGTCGCTGCTGCTGCTGCGGAAGCCGCCGGGCGCTACCTCGTTGGCGCCGGCGTCGGACGCGTGGCCATCGCCTCGGCGGCGCGCGACGGCCTGCAGGCGATCGACCGCGACCTGGTGCTGCTGGATGGGCCGGCAGACGCGGAACCACCCGTCGCGCATTACTATTTCGCGCAACGGGAGTACGGCGCCAGCGTCGATGTCGCGGTGACCGACGCCGCGGCGGGTTGGCGCGAGGGCCTCGCCGCTCCGGCACGCGTCGCGACGCTGCGCTACGAGACGGGCGCGCCCGCCTCGCTGGAAGATGCGGTTGCCATTGGTGCTTTTGCCGCCGACCTGCTGCTCGCGGATGTCCTCGGCGTCGAGCCGCTGCCGGCGATTGCCGTCTGCGACCTGCGCGACCCGGAGGCGCCGCGCACCGAGCGTCAGCCGGCGCGCCAGGACGCGGCACCGCAGGCCAGCACCGTGCCGCGTCCCGGTCTGCTGAGGGAACTCAAGGAACATCAGGCGCTTGTCGATGCCGTGTTCGCGGATTGCGCGGCGAACTACCCG
This sequence comes from uncultured Myxococcales bacterium, assembly GCA_903917305.1. GTDB lineage: Bacteria > Myxococcota_A > UBA9042 > UBA9042 > UBA9042 > CAIXAA01. The sequence goes on from CAIXAA010000489.1 coordinate 2,749, forward strand.
CGTGAGGCGTGCGGCCTGCTGCTGCGCGACGCCGCGGGCGCGCTCTGCGTGCAGCCGACGCCGAACCTGCAGGATCGCTACCACGCGCTGGATCCAGTGACCTATCCGCGGACGGCGCGGACCGCCTACAAGCTCAACGAGCGGCTCATCGCCCGCGCCGCCGATCAAGGCCTGTCGCTGGTCGGGATCTACCACTCGCACTGCGATGCCGGCGCGTATTTCTCAGGCGAGGACGTGCGTTGCGCGGCGCCGGGTGGGGAGCCGCTCTATCCGGGCGTGGCATGGCTCGTGGTCAGCGTGCTGGGCGGCACCGTGCGAGCGGCGGAGATGTTTCACTTCGACGCGGAATCGGGTGGTTTTGCGGCAGAACCTCAGCCGTAGCGATCGTCGCGCCAGGGATATGCCGTGTTGGAGTAGCCGCGCTCCTCCCAGAATCCGCGGCGGTCCTCCGTGAGAACCTGCAGGCGCGACACCCACTTGGCGCCCTTCCATGCCCACAGCTGCGGCGTCACGATGCGCGCCGGCCCGCCGTGCTCGCGCGGCAGCGGCTGGCCGCCGACCTGGAACGCGATGAGCACGTCGTCCTTGAGCGCCTCTTCCAGAGGAATGTTCACGGTATAGCCGTCCGAGCCGTGGCACAGGAGGTGGCTCGCATCGTCCCGCAGGTCGGCCAAGGCCAGCACCGTCGACAGGCGAACGCCGCGAAAGCACAGGTCCATTTGTGACCATGTCGTCACGCAGTGAAAGTCGCTGGTGTCCTCGACCTGGGGCAGCGCCAGGAACGCCGGCCAATCCAGGCGCAGCGGCTGGTGCACGGCGCCATCCACCGTAAGCGACCAATCCGCCTCGCGAATCACCGGGTGGATGCCGAGGTCCAGCACCGGCCACTTGTGCGTCTC
>CAIXAA010000490.1 GCA_903917305.1 uncultured Myxococcales bacterium
AGCGCTGTTCGGCTTTCCGGTCGACGACGCTTGGATCCATCTGGTCTACGCCCGCAGTTTCAGCCAGTTGCAAGGCTTCGCCTACAATCCCGGCGTGCAGGAGGCCGGCTCCACCAGCCCGCTGTGGGCCATCCTGCTCGCGCCGCTGACCTGGCTGTTGCCGCTCGGCGTGCCGGTGCTGGTCGTCGCGGTCAAGCTGCTGGGGATCGCGCTGGCGTGGCTGGGCAGCGCGCTCGCGTGGCGCCTCGCGCTGCGCTGGACTGGCAGCCAGACCTGCGCGCTCGCTGCGGGGCTGATCCTGGCCGTCGACCCGTCGCTGACCTTTGCCAAGCTCTCCGGCATGGAAGTGCAACTGGCCGGAATGCTTGCGCTCTTGGCACTGCTGAGCCTCGACGCAGGTCACACGCGGCGCGCCGGCGTGGCGCTCGGCCTGCTGCCGCTGGCGCGACCGGAGCAGCTGGTGCTGTGGCTGCCGGCCGCACTGCTTCTGGTCGTGCAACTGTTCAAGAAAAAGGCTGAACTCCGCGAGTGGCTGTGGGCCGTGCTGCCCAGCGTGGCCAGCCTGGGTGCCTGGACCGGCTTCTGCCTCGCCGTCTCCGGCCGGCCGCTGCCCAACACGTTCTACGCCAAGCACGCCGTCCAGACCGGCTTTCCGCTCGCCGATCTCGGTGTCGTCTTCGGGCCTTTGGTGACGACGCTGCCATGGTTCTTCGCCGGCAGTGGTTTGCTGCTCCTCGGCCTGGGCCTGTGGCGCGTCCGCGCTCAGCGCCTGGCATGGCTGATCCCCGCGTACACACTCGTCTTTCTCCTCGGCATCGCCTGGGCCCACGATCTGAGCCAGTGGCAGCCCTTCTACTGGAACCGCTACTTCCAGCCGGTCCTGCCGCTGCTGCTGCTGCCGCTGGGCATCGGTCTGGGCGCGTCCATCGAAGCCAGCCCGCGGCTGCTGCGCGGCAGCATTGCGGAAAAAGCGCTGGCGATCGGGATGTTGGCGTGTGTCGCCCTCAGCATGGGTACGGTGCCGCAGCGGCTGGCGGGCCGCGCCGACCTCTTCGCGAACAACTGCCAGAATATCGAGGAGATGCAGGTGAGCCTGGGGCGCTGGTTGCACGACCACGTGCCCGCCGGCGAGTGGCTTGCCTCGCAAGATGCCGGTGCGCTTCGTTTTTTCAGCGAGCGGCCTCTCGTCGATCTGGTCGGCCTCAACGACCACGAGGTCCTCGCCGGTCACCGCCTCGCCGTGCTGCGCCGCCACGGCGTGCGCTGGTTCGTCGCGAACCCGTACTTCCTCAAAATCGGGAGCAATCCGCGCTTCCGGCCTGTCCACGCCGCACAAGCCGCGAACTACACGCTCTGCGACTGTCCGGATCAACACAGGATGTTCGTCTACGAGCAGATCCGCGCGGCGCCCGGCGCTCCTTGAGCCGATCGATTCAACAGCACGAAATCACAAAGCTTGATCCGCCGCCGATCCGGCGCCGCGTGCGGCCCCGCGCATTGACGCAAGCGTCGCTTCGTCGTACCCTCATGCGCCCTCGCAAGCGCCAAGGATACCATGACAGAGCCCATCGATCCCGCTGAAATGCCAGAAGAAAGCCAGCCCGCTGGCGGCGGCGACGAGCCGCACGTCAACGTCCACTCGATCAACATCGAAGACGAGATGCGCTCGTCGTACGTCGACTACGCCATGAGCGTGATCGTCGGCCGCGCATTGCCCGATGTCCGGGATGGCTTGAAGCCAGTTCACCGTCGCGTGCTCTTTACGATGCACGAGATGAAAAACAACTGGAATCTCGCGTACAAGAAGTCGGCGCGTATCGTCGGCGACGTGATCGGCAAGTACCACCCGCACGGCGACACGGCGGTGTACGACACGCTGGTGCGCATGGCGCAGCCGTTCTCGCTGCGCTACATGCTCGTGGATGGCCAGGGAAACTTCGGTAGCGTCGACGGCGATCCGCCCGCGGCGATGCGTTACACCGAAGTGCGCATGGCCAAGCTGGCGCACGAGCTGCTGGCGGATCTCGACAAGGAAACCGTCGACTTCCAGCCGAACTACGACGGCCACGACCACGAGCCGACGGTGCTGCCGTCGCGCGTGCCGAACTTGCTGGTCAACGGTTCGGGCGGCATCGCGGTCGGCATGGCGACCAACATCCCGCCGCACAACCTGGGCGAGATCATCGACGCGACCATCGCGCTGATCGACGATCCGGACATCGAACTGCGCGAATTGATGCAGCACGTCAAGGGTCCGGACTTCCCGACCGGCGGCACGATCTACGGCAAGCAGGGCATCGTCGACGCCTACGCGACCGGCCGCGGCAAGCTCAAGGTGCGCGCAAAGACGCACATCGAAACGGAAAAGAAGGGCGGGCGCGAGTCGATCATCGTCGACGAGCTGCCCTACCAGGTGAACAAGGCGCGGCTGGTCGAGCACATCGCCGACCTGGTGCGCGACAAGAAAATCGAGGGCATCAGCGACCTGCGCGACGAGTCCGACCGCCAGGGCATGCGCATGGTGATCGAGCTCAAGAAAGACGCGATTGCGCAAGTGGTCTTGAACCACCTGTTCCACCAGACCGCGCTGCAGCAGGGCTTTGGCATCATCAACCTGGCGATCGTCGCCGGGCAGCCGCAGGTGCTGACCCTCAAGGAGATGCTCGAGCACTTCATCGATCACCGCCGCGAAGTGGTGACGCGGCGGTGCCTGTTCGAGTTGAAGCAAGCCGAGGCGCGCGCCCACATCCTCGAAGGCTTGCTGATCGCGCTCGATCACCTGGACCAGGTCATCGAGCTGATTCGCACGAGCCCGGATCCGGCAAGTGCCAAGCTCGCGTTGATCCAGGCGTTTTCCCTGTCGGAGCTGCAGTCGCAGGCCATCCTCGACATGCGCCTGCAGCGGCTCACCGGCTTGGAGCGCGACAAGATCCGCGACGAGCACGCGGAGCTGATGAAGGTCATCAAGTGGCTCAAGTCGGTCCTTGAGAGCGACGAGCTGCTGATGGGCGTGATCAAAGGCGAATTGAAGGCGATTCGCGACGAGTACGCCGACGCGCGCCGCACCGACATCGTCGAGGATCAGGCCTCGCTGTCGATGGAAGACCTGATTGCCGATGAGGACATGGTCGTCACGACGACCAAGGCGGGCTGGATCAAGCGCACGCCGCTCTCCGCCTACCGCGCGCAGCGGCGCGGCGGGCGCGGCAAGAGCGGCATGACCACGAAAGAAGAGGACTTTGTCGTCGATCTCTTCGTGGCCAGCGCGCACCAGGATCTGCTGATCTTCACGTCGCTGGGCAAGGTGTACGGGCTCAAGGTCTACGAGCTGCCGCAAGGCGCCGCGACGACCAAGGGCAAGCCGATCATCAACATGATCCCGGTGGAGAAGGGCGAGGACGTGCGCGCGGTCGTGCCGGTGCGCGAGTTCAGCGAGACCGGTTTCGTGCTGATGGCAACCAAGCTGGGCACGGTCAAGAAGACCGAGCTGATGCAGTACGCGAAGATCCGCTCGACCGGCATCATCGGCATCGTGCTCGACGATGGCGACGACCTCATCGACGCCAAGATCGTCAGCGATGCCGACGACGTGGTGCTGGCGACGCGGCGCGGGATGAGCATCCACTTCCGCTCCACGGACGTGCGGGCGATGGGCCGGGCGACGCGCGGCGTGCGCGGCATCCTGCTCACCAGCGATGACAGCGTGGTCAGCCTCGCGGTCGTGCTGGGAACCGGCGAAGAAGCGGCCGCCGAAGAGGAAGGCGAGGCGCCGGAAGTCGAAGCGCCGGAGACCGACGGCGAAGGCGAAGAGGGCGTCGAAGCCTTCAAGGGCACGGCACTGCTCACGATCTGCGAGAACGGCTACGGCAAGGCCACCGCGCCGGACGCCTACCGCATGCAGAACCGCGGCGGCCGCGGCGTCATCGCCATCAAGACCACCAAGCGCAACGGCATGGTCGTCGGCCTGCGCGCCGTCGAGCCGGAGGGCGAGGTCATCATCGTCACCACGGGCGGCACGCTTTTGCGCATCCTGGTCAGCGACATCCGCGTGATCGGCCGCAACACGCAGGGCGTGCGGCTCATCAACCTCGGCGATGACGAGAAGGTCGTGAGCTTCGAGCACTTCTGCGAGCGCGACGTCGGCGAGGAGGAGAAGGCCTGAGCGCACTGACGGCGTGGCTGAGGTCGAATCCGCTGCGCACGGCGCTGCTTGCGGCGCTGCTGCTGTCGCTGCCCACGTTGACGACCGGCTGGCTGCTCGACGATTGGGCGCACCGCGCGGCGATGCACGGGCAGATTCCCTCGCATGAGGGCGGACTTCTCCACCTCTACACCTTCGCCGACGGCGTGGCGGCACACAACGAGACGCGCGCCGCGTACTGCTACGGCTGGTGGACGCTGCCGACGCTGAAACTCTCGTTCTTTCGGCCGCTTTCTTCGTTGGCGCACTACTTCGACGAGTTCGTCCTGGGCCCCGTCGCCTGGCGCCAGCACGTGCAGGCGATCTTCTGGTACCTCGCCTGCGTGCTTGGCGTGGGGCTGCTGTACCGGCGCCTGCTCTCGGCGCGCACGGCGGCGCTGGCCGTGCTGCTGTTTGCCATCGATGACGCGCACTGGACGCCCGTGGCCTGGCTGGCGAACCGCAACTCCCTGATTGCCGTGGTGCCGGCGCTGTGGGGCTGGCTCGCGTGGCTGCGCGGCACGCGCGATGGCTGGAAGTACGGTCGCCTGCTGGGTATTCTCGGCCTGGCGCTGGGGCTGCTGGGCGGCGAGACCGCGCTCGGCCTGGTGCTGCTGTGGGCGGCGGAGCACGTCGCTGCCAAGCGCCGCTGGAAGGAACTGTGGCCGATCGGCCTGCTTTTGCTCGTCTACGTCGTGACCTACAAGGTGCTGGGCTACGGCGCCGCGGGCTCCGGCGCGTACGTCGACCCGGCCAAGGATCCGCTGCGCTTCCTGATGTTTGCCACCACGCGCGTGCCGACCCTCGCCGGTGGGCTGCTCGCCTTCTCGCCGACCGAGATCGCCGCGGCGACCCTGCCCCTCGAACTCTCGCTGGCGGCTTGGGGGCTCCTGGTGCTGCTGGCGGTGGCCTGGCTGCTGCGCCGCGCCCGGCCGGATCTGGCGCAAGCGGACCGCAAAGCCTTGCCCTGGCTGGCGATCGGCGGCCTGGTGGCGCTGCTGCCGCCCTCGGCGACCTGGCCGTCGATGCGGACGACGCTGGTGGTGTCGTTGGTGCCGGCGGCGCTGATCGCGATGCTGCTCGGGCAGTTGGGCGATAGGGTGCGCGCCGGTGTGGCGCTGCGCCGCGAGCGCCTGGCGCGCGGCACGCTGTGGTTCATCCATGCCGGGCTGGCGCCGCTGATCTTCATCGGCGCGAGCGCGGGCACGGCGGCGCTCGCGCCCAGGTGGCAGAAGTACATCGAAGCGCCGATCTTCCTGGAAGCAGGCGGCAAACGCGTCGTGCTGGTGTCGAGCCCGGATCCGCTCATCGGCTTCTACACGCCGTCCACGCTGAGCGCGCAGGGGCTGCCGTCGCCGCGCTCCTGGTCGGTGCTGTCGGCGGCGATCGGCGATGTGGCGGTGACGCGCAAGACCGCGCAGCGCCTGGAACTCCAGACCTTGGGGCCGCCGCTGCTGGCCAGCGCGCCCGAGCAGCTGGTCCACGATCCCAAGCACCCGTTCCATGTCGGCGACCGCGTGCACGGCGCTGGCTTTGACGTAGAGATCCTCGAGGCGACCGACGCCGGTCCGACCCGCGTCGCCTTCCAGTTCGACAAGCCGCTCGAAGACGCCGAGTACCTGCCCGTGTGGTTCCACGATGGTCAGCTGCGGCGCTGGCCGCTGCCGGCGCTGGGGCAGCGCGTGGTCGTGAAGCGCGAAGCCGGCGTGCTCGGCGTCTAGACGGAAAGGATGGCCATGCCAACGCCCCTGCTGCCCCCCGGTCAACGCGTCGTTCTGCACGCGTTTGGCGAATCGCCGCTGCAAGCCATCGAGACGCAGCTGACGCTGGAGCCGATGCCGGCGCCCGATCCGCAGCAGCTGGGGCCGCGCGACGTGATCGTGGCGGTGAAGAGCGCCGCGGTCGGTTGGGTCGATTTGCTCATGACCAGCGGCCAGTACCAGCACATGGTGCAGCCGCCGTGCACGCCGGGGCTGGAGTGCGCGGGCGAGGTGGCCTGGCGCGGGACGGACGTGCGCGACCTGCAAGTGGGCGATGCGGTGCTGGTCGATGGCCTGCTGGCCGGACCGCGCTCGCTAGGTGCCTACCGGCAGGGCGGTTTTGCGACCTACATGGTGGCGCCGGCGCAGGCCGTGCTGCGCATTCCGGGGAACCTGACCTTCGATCAAGCGGCCGGGCTGCTCGGCGCCTACGAGACGGCGTACCACTGCCTCGTGACGCGCGGGCGGCTGCAGGCGGGCGAGAGCGTCCTGATTCACGGGGCTTCGGGAGCGACCGGGCTGGCGGCGGTGCAGGTGGCCAAGCTCTTGGGCGCCACGGTGCTGGCGACGGGGCGAAGCGACGCCAAGCTGGCGCTGGTGCAGGCCGAAGGCGCTGACCATGTGCTGAATACGCAAAGTGATCCGAACTGGAAGGACACGGTCAAGCAGCTGACCGGCGGCCTGGGCGTGCACGTCGTCTACGACGCGGTGGGGGGCGCGATCTCGCTGGAGAGCCTGCGCTGCGTGCGCTTTGGCGCGCGGTTCCTCATCGTCGGCTGGACCTCGACGCCGGACGTGGCGCGCGGCAAGGGCGAGCGCGGCGCGCCGAACGCGGGCGTGCTGCCGACCAACCTCATCATGATGAAGAGCTTGGACGTGCTGGGCTGTCCGACCGCGATCTCGACGGCGATGGATCCGGCGAGCCGGGCGCCGCGCTTGACGCAGGTGCTGGCTTGGGCGCAGGGCGGGCAGATCCGGCCGCACGTGTCGCATGTGTTCGGGCTGGCGGAGTTTCGCGAGGCGATGCTGGCGAAGTGGCGCGGCGAGGTGACTGGGGTTTGCGTGGTGCGACCTTAGCCGGGACCGGAACCCGAACCGGAGCCGGAGCCGGAACCGGAACCGGAACCGGAACCTGACCCGGTCCCGAGCCGTTAACCCTTGCCTCCACAGCCAATCCCGCCGACACTCCCGCCCGCCGCAGCGTCGCTGCCGCCTCTTCCCCGCACCATGGATCCTCCGATGCCCCGTCCGCCGTCACCGCCGCAAGGTCGCCCCGACCGCCCGCAACGCCCTGATCGTCCGCAGCAGCGCACCGATCGCCCGCCGCACCGCACCGATCGGCCCTCGCGTCCGGATCGCCCGCAGCAGCGCACCGCGGTGCCCGCCTTGCCCGCGAATCTGCCGTCGTGGCCCGGCCTTGCCCGCATTGTGCTGCGTCCTGGCACCGCGACGCCCGTGCTGTCGGGCCACCCGTGGATCTTCAGCGGCGCGATCGCGCACATCCTGCCGCCTCCCGATGGCGAGCTGGTGCCCGGCGGCGCCTGCGCGGTCTTCGATCCGCACGGCCGCTACCTCGGTTTCGGCTTCTACAACGCGGCCAGCCAGATCGCCGTGCGCGTCGTCGAGCCGGGTCTGGACGGCTTGGAGCCCAAGTCGATCCCGGACGCCGCGACGCTGGTGCGCGAGCGCTTGAAGCGCGCCGCCGCCCTGCGCCGCGATCTCGGCCTGCCTTCGGCGAGCACCAACGCGTTTCGCCTCGTCAACAGCGAAGGCGACGGCCTGCCCGGCGTGACCATCGACCGCTTCGCCGACGGTGCCGTCGTGCAGATCTCCAGCGCCGGCGCGAGCTTGTGGCAGCCGCACATCGTCGCCAGCCTGCGCAGCAAGGATCACGGCTGCGCCTGGGTCCACGTGCGCGTGCCGACCGACATCCATCCCTCCGAAGGGCTGATCGGCGGCAACAGCGAAGGCTTTGGCGACGTGCCCCCGGAAGTCGTCGTGCACCACAACGGCTTGCGCTTGCATGTCGAGCCGGCCGGCGGCCAGAAGACCGGCATGTACTGCGATCAGCGCGAAAACCATAGTCGCGTCGCGGAGTTGGCCAAAGGCCGCTTCGTGCTCGACGCCTACTGCCACACCGGCGGTTTTGGCCTGCACGCCGCGCGCGCCGGGGCCAGCAAGGTCGTGGCGGTCGACGCCTCGCAGCGCGCCGTGGATCTGGCGACGGCGCACGCAACCGACAATGATCTCCCCATGTTCACGGCCCAGGCCGCGGACGCCATCCACGTCCTGCGCCACTACGCGGATCTGCCGCCCGACGGCGAGCGGCCGTCGCTGGTCATCGTCGATCCGCCGAAGTTCGTGGCGCGCAGTGCCGCCCTCGAGCAGGGGCTCAAGAAGTACACGCACGTCTTTACCGTTGCGATGCAGGCGGTTGCGCAAGACGGCTTCCTCGTGGCCTGCTCCTGCTCGGGCCTCGTCGATCGCCAGACCTTCCTGCGTCTGCTGGGTCAGGCCGCGCACAACGCTGGCCGTACGGTGCAGTTGCTCGAGCTGCGCAGCGCCGCCGCGGACCATCCGGTCGCCCCGGCGCACGCGGAGGGGTCGTACCTCAAGGTCGCCATCTGCCGCGTTTCCGGGCGGTTGATCGCGTAAACATTGCCGATACTTGGAGTCCGCCATGTCCGACTTCATCCTCGCCATCGACCAGGGCACCACCGGCACGACCGCGCTCGTCATCGACCGCTCGCTGCGCATCCTGGGCAAGGTCAACGTCGAGTTTCCGCAGATCTATCCGCAACCTGGCTGGGTCAGCCACGACCCGGAGGCGATCTGGCGCTCCTCGCAGGAGGCGATCGCCGCCGTGCTGCGCGAGACCGGCATCGACACCGCGCGCATCGCCGGCATCGGCATCACGAACCAGCGTGAAACCACGGTCTTGTGGGAGCGCGCCAGCGGCAAGCCGGTCGACCACGCCATCGTCTGGCAGTGCCGGCGCACGGCGGACGCGTGCAAGGCGCTCGTCGCTGCCGGCCACGAGGGCATGGTCCGCGAGAAGACAGGGCTTCCCATCGACGCCTACTTCTCCGGCACCAAGCTTGCCTGGCTGCTGGACCAGCACGACGCCGACCGAACCCGCTGCATGCGCGGCGAGTTGGCGTTCGGCACCATCGACACCTTCCTCGTCTGGCGCCTGACCGGCGGCGCGGCGCACGTGACCGACCCGTCCAACGCCTCGCGCACGATGCTCTACGACATCAACCAGCGCGCCTGGAGTGCGGAACTCTGCGATCTGCTGCGTGTTCCCCAGAGCGTCCTGCCGACGGTCTGCCCTTCGGCGGCGATCTACGGCCGCACGCGCGGCGTGCCGGGGCTGCCCGACGGCATCCCGATCGCGGGCATCGCCGGCGACCAGCAAGCGGCGCTGTGCGGCCAGCTGTGCATCGAGCCGGGCATGGCGAAATGCACTTACGGAACAGGCGCTTTCCTCCTGATGCAGACCGGCGCCCAGCGCATCGAGTCGCGCAACGGGCTGTTGACCACCGTCGCGTGGCAGGTCGGGCAGGACTTCCACTATGCGCTCGAAGGCAGCGTCTTCATTGCGGGTGCCGCCGTGCAGTGGCTGCGCGACGGGCTCGGCCTCATCGAGAAGGCGAGTGATATCGAGAAGCTGGCGCGTTCGGTGCCGGATTCCGGCGGCGTGACCTTCGTGCCTGCGCTGGCGGGGCTGGGCGCGCCGCATTGGCGGCCGGAGGCGCGCGGGCTGATTTCGGGCATCACGCGTGGCACGACGGCGGCGCACCTGGCGCGGGCGACGCTCGAAGGCGTGGCGCTCTCCTGCGCGGATCTGCTGGAAGCCATGGAGAAAGACCTGGGCCGACGGCTGCTGGAGCTGCGCGTCGATGGCGGCGCGGCGGCGAACGACCTGTTGATGAGCGTGCAGGCGGACTTGCTGCAATGCACCGTCGTGCGGCCGCAGGTCATCGAGACGACGGCGCTGGGCGCGGCGATCCTGGCCGGCGTCGGCATCGGCTGGTTCGCGTCGTTGGCGGATGCGCGCGCGTCCTGGCGCGAGGAGCGGCGCTTTGACCCGGAGCTGCCTGAAACGGTTGGCAAACTGCGCAGCCAGTGGCGTCTGGCCGTGGCCAAGGCCTAGCCGGCATCATAGCGCGTCCACAGGTACAGCGTGCCGATGATGCCAAAGGCAAAGCCAACCATGTGGCTGATATCCGAGAAGAAATACGGCGCGATCATCAGGATGACGCCGGAGACCATCTGCGGCATCCGCGTCTGCTTTTTGCCGTAGCGGAACAGCGCGAGGCCGACCGTGCTGATCACCAGGCTGAGAGCGAGCCACATCGGGTCGAAGTTCACGGCGCATCCTCGCAAGCAGAGGCCGTAGAGCGTAGCCCGGGCAGCGCGCCGCCGACAAGCAATCGACGCGCGGCCGGGGCAATGCTATACGCGCCGCGCGTTTGCAGCCCTGTCCGCGGAGGAATCGCCTTGAGCCCGTCCCCCTTTCTTCGTTCCGTGCTCGTCACCGGCGCTGCCGGCTTCATCGGCTCGACGCTCGTGCGGCGCCTCCTGCAGGACGGCACGCAGGTCGTCGGTCTGGACAGCCTGGAGCGCGGCCACGCCGACTCCCTGCCATCGCAAGTGCCTTTGATTGTGGGCGATGTCCGCGATCCCGACGCGGTGCGCGCGGCGCTGCAGCACTTCGGCCGGCCGCCGGTGGCGTGCATCCACCTGGCCAGCCTCATCCTGGTCGGCGAGTCGGTGGCGCAGCCGGCGTGGTACCACGACGTCAACGCCGTCGGAACCCAAGTGGTGACGGATGCTTGCCTCGATGCCGGCGTCGGCGCGATCGTGCTGGCGTCGAGCGCGGCGGTGCTCGGGTCGGAGCAGGGCGGTGCCGACAAGCTGGACGAAGACGCCCACATCGCGCCGGAGAGCCCCTACGGCGCCTCGAAGGTCGCCGCGGAACAGACGATTGCCGCTGCCGCGCAGACCGGGCGCATGGCCGCGGTCGCGCTGCGCCTGTTCAACGTCGCGGGCGCCGCGCATGGCTGCACGGAGCGGCACGACCCCGAGTCGCACCTGATTCCCTTGGCGGTTCGGGCGGCTGCGCGCGAAATCCCGCCGCTCAAGGTCTTCGGCACGCAGCTGCCGACGCCGGATGGCACCTGCCTGCGCGACTACGTCCACATCGCCGATGTGACCGAGGCGATGGTGCGCGGGGCGCTGCGGGCGCTCGGGCAACATGCGAGTGGTGATGCGCAGTTCGAGGTGTTCCACGTCGGCAGCGGTCGCGGCAGCAGCGTGCTCGACGTGATCGCGGCGGTCGAGGCGGAGCTGGGCGTGACCGTCCCGACCATCGACGATCCGCCGCGCGCCGGCGACGTGCCGATCCTCGTGAGCGATCCGCGCAAGCTCGGAGAAATCCTGGGTATCGTGCCGGACACGGACCTGCGGCGCATGGTGCGGGATTGCGCGCGCCAGTTCGGGCTGCTGCCGAGCTAGCTGGACCTGCAGGTCGAGAAAAGCATTGCCGAGCTTGGCCGTCGGTGCGACATTGCCCTTGAGGGGCCATGTCTTTGCGACGTGCAGGCTTGGGGTGGATGGTCGCGGCGGCGTGCATGGTCGCTGGCGCGGCGCGTGCGGAGGAGCCGGGCGGGCACTTCGCTGTAGCCGCAGGTGCGCAGGTACCTGGGACATCCGCCGCAGTAGGCGTTGGCGTACGCGCGCCCCTGAACTCAGGAATGTCGCTTGCGACCGAGCTCGGCATGTCGACGCAAGGGATCCTCGTGGGTGTCGGAACGGCAGCGTTGCGCCTTGGCCTGAACCTGGAGTGGCTGGGCGCGAGCCTCGGTCCCGCGTTGGTGATTGCCGATGACCGGCCGGGGATTCGGTACGCCTATGGGCTACTTCCGGACTCAAACGTGCGCACGGTCGCCTCGACCGGCCTACTGCCGTCATTGACGCTGCGCATCGGTCCACAGTCGCTGCATCTCATCGCTGCACTGCGGGCATCCGGAATGACGCCGCGCGTTGCGGATCTCATGATGGCGGGTGTTCGCGTGGGAATCCTCAATGTATCTGGGAATGTGTTCACGATTGGCCTTTCCGGCGGGCAGGATCTCTCGGAGCGCTTCTTCGTTGACGCAGGCATTTCCAGCGTGTTCGCCGGAGCGGCAAAGAAGCTTGGCTGGTCTTTTGAGGCGCGCGCCCAAGGCGACGGAGTCCGCGCCATCGTGGCTGTCGACGTCCATTGGCGTGGCCCACCAGAACCGCCGGACGTACTCGCCAAGCCACTTCCCGAACATCAGCCGGTTTCCCCGCCCGCGCTACCACCCGCCTACCTCTCCGATCCCTCACGCATCCTGTCGGTAGGCACCATCCTCACCCTCCGCTCCAGCCCCCTGCGCGTCCTCGAAGGCACCGACGCGCCTCAGCTTTCCACCACCCTCTGCGCCGTCGACGAGCGCGCGGAGGCTGGCGGCGTCACCTGGCTGCACCTGACCTGCGCGCCCGACCTGCCCGCCGACTGGCCCATGCCTTGGCGCACAGGCTGTTACGCGTTGCAGGACGACGGCGTCTGGCGCATGCCGCGCTGTCCCGCCGAGGGTCCGACCAAGGGCGCCAGCAGCCCGACGCTGGTCTGGCCCCGGCAAATGACCGAAAGCACGCCGGGTTTTGTCGACATCGGCCAACGCGACCCGGAGACGCGCAAGCTGCCGTTCCGCGGCGCAGCGATCGACGTGACCTGCTTTGCCCGCGACCTCGACGGCACCAACGAAGTGTGTTTCAACAAGGACTTCGGCCTCGTGTGGTCGGCGTGGCGCTGGCGCGGCCGGCCCTCCTCGCGGCCGGAGTTGGCCGTCACGCTCGTCGACATCAAGGGCGAGGGCGCCGTCGACGAGGCCGCGCCGCACCTGCAATTCCGCAACGAGGCCTCGGCGTTGTGCGAGATGGCGCCGGGCTGCCAGGTCTTTGGACTGTGCCGCGCGGCAGGCGGCAGCTGCATCGCCGCCAGCGACAGGGATTGCGCCGACGCCAACGTGTGCGTGCGCGCCGGCCGCTGCCATGCCAAGGCCGGCGCCTGCGCGGTCGGCGGCGACAAGGACTGCCGCGCCTCCACCGGCTGCCGCGACGACGGCCGCTGCAGCGCGCGCGACGGCGTCTGTACGGTCGGCCCCGCGGATTGCCAGGGCGCCGCGGTGTGCCGCAACGATGCCCGCTGCACGCGCATCGCCAACAGCTGCGCCTTGGTCAGCGCCGGCGATTGCGCGCGCTCGTTGCTGTGCAGCCGCGACGGCCTGTGCAGCCTGGACGCCGGCCGCTGCAAGGCCTTGAGCAGTGAGGATTGTTCGCTCAGCGAGGCCTGCCTGCTGCGCGAGCGCTGCGTGCCGCGCGATGGCGAGTGCGGCCTGCCGGCCGAATCGACGCTGCCCGCGCCGGCGCACAAGTAGTCGAC
>CAIXAA010000491.1 GCA_903917305.1 uncultured Myxococcales bacterium
GAAGGGCACATCGCGCTCGAGATGACGTTCCCGGAGATCGGCACCGCGCACGAGGAACTGGAAGTGCCGGAGTGGAAGGGCGCGCACCTCAAGGTGGGCTTCAACCCCAAGTACCTGCTCGATGTTTGCAGCGTGCTGTCGACCGACAACATCACGCTCGAGCTGAGCGACCAGTTCTCGCCGTGCCTGCTCCACAGCGACGAAGAGCCGGGCGCAGTGTTCGTCATCATGCCGATGCGCCTGTAATTTACCGAGAACGTTGAGGTTCTCGTGTACATCGGCCGCCTGCACGCCGAACATTTCCGCAACCTGGACACCCTCGAGTGGTGGCCGCATCGCCACTTCAACCTGGTGACCGGCCAGAACGGCCAGGGCAAGACCAACCTGCTGGAAGCCATCAGTGTCGTCGCGGGGTTGCGCAGCTTTCGCAGCGCGCGGCTGCAGGACTGCGTGCAGTTCGGCCAGGAGCGCGCGACGGTCGCCGTGCAGGCGGAACGCCAGGGCGTTCGCTGCGATCTCGCTGTGCAATTCGGTGCTTCGGCGCGCAAGCTGTTCGTCGACGGCAAGCCGACGGCGGGCGTCTCGACCTACCTGGGCAAGCTGGTCGCGGTGCTGTTCACGGCGGCGGACCTGCAGCTGCCGCACGAGGAGCCCGAGGCGCGCCGCAAGTACCTGGATCGCGTCGTCTTCAACCACGAGCCGGCGCACCTGGGCGATCTGCGGCAGTACGAGCGCGTGCTGGCTTCGCGCAATTCCCTCTTGCGCCAGGCGCGGTTGGGACCGGTGGATCCGCAGCTGATCGACGTCTACGACGGCCTGCTGGCGCAGCATGGCGCCCGCATCATCGCGCGGCGCGCCGCGGTGCTGGCGCGCTTTGCGCCCGTGCTGTCCGAAGTGTTTGCCCGCATCGCCGCCCCAGGTCTGAGCGCCGAGATCGCCTACGCGCCGCGCGGCGTGAAGAAGGCGGATCGCGATGTCGCTGATCTGCAGGACGAATTGCTGGGTGCGTTGCGCGAGCGCCGCGATCGCGACCTGGCGATGGGCCACACGACGCGCGGACCGCACCGCGACGATGTCGGGCTGTGGATCGGCGGCCGGCCGGCGCAGCTGCACGCCAGCCAGGGCCAGTGCCGCGCGCTGGTGCTGGCGCTCAAGATCGCAGAAATCCGCAGTCTGGAAGCGTCGTTGGGCGAGCCGCCCATCCTGCTGATGGACGACGTGTCGAGCGAGCTCGACGCCGAGCGCAACCGCGCGCTGATGACCTACCTCGAAGAGCTGGGCGGGCAGGTGTTCCTGACGACCACGGATGCGCGCTTCATCCGCGTGGCTGCGCCCAGGCAGGTCTTTGCCGTGCATGCCGGCGCCCTGACGCCGGGAGCTGTCCTCGAAGGGGCAGCGCAAGGAGAATCATGAGCAGTTTTCGCATTCAAGGCGGCGTGCCCCTCACCGGCCGCGTGCAGGTCTCCGGCAACAAGAACGAAGCGCTGCCGGCGCTGGCCTGCGCCCTGCTGACCGAAGAACCCATCATTTTGCGCAACATCCCGGACATCCTCGATGTGCGCGTCATGGTCGACATCCTGCGCGCGCTGGGCGCCGAAGTGACGTACCTGGACGCCCACGCGCTGCGCATCCACACGCCGGTGCTGACCGGGGTCGCGCTGCCGCTGGACCTGGGGCGCAAGGTGCGCGCGTCGATCCTGTTTGCCGGTGCGATCTTGGGCCGCGCGCTGCAGGTCGAGCTGCC
>CAIXAA010000492.1 GCA_903917305.1 uncultured Myxococcales bacterium
CCGTGGTGCGCGTAGGCGATGGGCTCCGGCTCCGTCTCGTTGATCATGCGCGCCAACTTCTCGACAAGACGCCGGTTGTTGGCAAAGACCAGTGTCGAGCGGTTGGCGTGGATGCGGCCCTTGAGCCAGCCCACCATGGCGCGCCACCAGCTGTCCGGCACGCCGGGATCGAGCACTTGACCGGCCACCGGGTCGATCACGTGCACATCCAGGATCTTGTGCGATGCCGGCGCGACGATGCGGACGGGCCGCAGCCCGCCGACGAACTGCGCAACGACATCCAGCGGCCGCACCGTCGCGGAAAGCGCAATGCGCTGAGGATCTTGCGCGATGCGCGCCAGCCTTTCGACCGCCGTCATCAGGTACGTGCCGCGGTGCGTCGCGGCAACTGCGTGGATCTCATCGAGAACCACCGTGCGCACGCTGGCCAATGCCTTCTGGCCCGGCGCGGAGAGCAGCAACAGGTTGAGGCTCTCCGGCGTCGTAATGAGGATTTCCGGGGGCTTGCGCAGCATGCGCGCGCGCTCGGCCGCCGCCGTGTCGCCCGTGCGCAGCTGCACGCGGATGTCCGGCACCTGCAGGCCGGCCGCTGCGAAGCGCTCGCGCAACTCCGCCAGTGGCTGCAGCAGGTTGCGCTGGATGTCGGCGCCCAGGGCCTTGAGCGGCGAGATGTACAGCAGCGCCAGTTCCCCGCTCGGCCACTGCTCGGTCAGCAACTGGTTGATGGCCCAAAGAAAAGCCGTCAGCGTCTTGCCGCTGCCGGTCGGCGCCGTGGCCAGCACGTGTTCGCCCGCCGCAATGACCGGCCAGGTCGCGCGCTGCACGGCGGTAGGTCGGCCTACGCGCTCGCGAAACCACGCTTGGACGATGGGGTGGAAGCGGTCCAGGTCAGCCGTCATGGCCGGCAACGTGGCATTGCGGCGCCCGCGCGGTCAAGGCTTGCTGCAATGTCGCGAGAACGGCATTCTCCAAGCGCCCTTGGCAAGCCGCTGGCCACCGGAGCGTCGATGCAGCATCAGCAACCGTTTGATTATTTGGACAAAGCCTGCCTGGCCAGTGCCAGCCGGGAGCTCGGCATCTCGAACGCCCCGACGTGGGAGCTCGTCCTGGCCGGGCAGCCCGACCCGGCGGCAGTTCGCCAGGCATTGCAATGGCTTTGCGCGGCCTATCCGTGGTGTGGCGCGCTGGCGGTGCCGCTCGATGGGCCGCCGGAGACGGCAGCAGCGTGGGCGTGGGCTTGGAACGACGCGGCGCCCATGGACGCGCTGTTCGACTACCGCGACCTGCGCGAAGGTCCCCCCGAGGAATTGCACGCGCTGCGCGAAACGATTCACGACAACTACCTGGATTTGCTGACTACGCCGCCGCTGCGCCTGACCCTGGTGTGGCTGCCGGAGGGCCAGGGTCGGCTGTTCTTCCAGCAGCACCACGGCCTGGCGGACGGGCGCGGCTTCATCGAGTTGCTGGGGGATTTCGGGCGCTTGCTCAACCACGCCCTGGCCGGGACGCAGCCGGACGCGGCGCAGCTCGCCCCGGTGCCGCGCCGGCCGGAGCTGGAGGCGCTGAACCTCACGACCTGGCAGCGCAAGTGGCTGACGCTAGGCGGTTTGTGGGAGTACCTGCGCGGCCTGGCCGTCAGCCTGCGGCGCCCGGTGGGAACGCTGCGGCAGAACGCGAGCATGGACTACACCGGCGCGAACCGGACCGTGCATGTGCCGATGGCGCCAGAGCAAATCGAGAAGTGGAAGCAGGCTGCCAAGCGCGCGGGCGCCAACCTGCACACGCTGCTGCTCTCGACGCTGTTCGTGGCGCAGAAGCGCTGGAACGAGGAGGCGGGCGTCGTGGTCGGGCAGGTCAACATGACCGTCGTCGCGGAGACGCGGGCGCGCGATGGCAGTTTCCGCTCCTTCGCCAACCACCTGGCGTGGTTGATCCCGCAGGTCGATCTGGCACGGCTGACGACGGTCGCGCAGGTGATTCCGGCTGCGCAACAGCAACTTGCCGAGCAGTCGGCGCGCCGGGCGCACATCAAGCGCTACCTGCTCGAGCGCGGCATCGTCCTGGGCCTCAAGATGGACGCGCTGCGCAAGATGCTGTTCGGCTCCAAGCACACGGTCGTGAACCTCAACTTCAGCAATGTCCTGGCGATTCCGATCGCGCGGCTCCAAGGTCCCGGCTGGCGCGTGACCGACGTGCGCGTCACGACGCCGACCATGCCGCGCACGGCCGTGGTGCTGACGGTGACGAGCTATGACGGCGCGGCGACGCTGAACTTCAACTTCAAGGCGTCGATCTGCAAGCGGCACGAGATCGAGCGGCTGGCGGCCCTCTTCAGCGAGGAGCTGGAGCGTTTCGCGGCTTGACCGTCAGTGCACGCGCAGCGTGACGATCGCGCCGAAGTGCTCGCGATCCAGGACGATCGTCGCCGTCGCCTTGCCCAGCGGCTTCACGTCGCGCTCCGCCGCATCGACGAGCGTCAGCGTCTTGCCCGAGAAACGCGGATCCAGGTGCAGCTTGCAGGGGCCTGGCAGCAGCAGGGCCCGCACGATGACGCCCGCGCCGCGGTCGGCCGGCTTCAAGGCCGTCAGGACGCCGGGCCCTTCCAGGCTCGCCAGGGAGCCCTGCGGCGGCAGCTCCGGCTTGGCCACCGCCGTCGCGCCCGGCACCTGCAGGACCGGACGGTTGAAGGCCTGGGCTGCCTGCGCCGCGTCCACCGCCGCCGCGGCCGGCAGGATGCGCCAGGTGACCGTGTGGGCGCCGTCGTCGGTGCCCTTGCCGCCCTCGATGTCGCACTGCTCGCTGGGCGCGTTGCGGGCGGCCATCAACTCGAGCTGGCCGCCCTGGCTCATGCGAACGCCCGTCGCTTGTTGAAGCAGGATGCCGGTCTGGCCTACCGTCAGCCAGTCGACGGCGGGCCACCACGTCGGCGAATACACCTTGACCAGCGGACGCGTGACCATGCCGGCGGCCTGTCCGGTGAGGAGCGGCGCCGCGGTCTCGGCAAAGGAAAACGTGGCGCTCTGCGAGGTTCCACTCGGCGGGCTGGTCACCACGCGGAGCGTCGGTCCGTGGTCATCGGGCTGCAGGCTGATCGAGCGCATCGTCGCCTCGCTGCCGAAACGCAGGGACAGACCGCCGCCGGGCAGCCCGGTCACGTACAACTGCTCGACTTCCGGGGCGGTGGGCGTGGGCGTCATCGCGCAATCGACCATTTCGTTGCCCAAGCGCCACAGACCGCCCTGATCGTCATAGGTGCGCAGCAGGAACGAGGGACCCGAGAGCACCTCCTGCCCGTCCAGTAGCAGCGACGACAGCCAGGATTCGCCGTCCATGCGCTGCACTTCCGCGCGCACATGGGCATTTTGCAAGCGCAAACGGCTGCTTGCGTGCTGGTACGCGGCGACACCGTCATCGTCGATCCATTCGAACGACACGGTCGGCAGCGGGTCCATCGCGCCGGGCACGATGTCGACGACGCGCCAACCGAATGCGGGCACGGCGGAAACGCGCACCGACCAGGGCGTTCCCTTCGCCAAGGGCAGCGACTCGCCGGCTGAGACGGCGTGCGCGGTGGTCGGCCCGATGCTGGCCGGACAGCCGGACGGCCCAGTCGCGACACCGGGTTGTGGAACGCCGCTCGCGTTCAGCAGCACCACGCGGCACAGGGAGCCCGGCACCGGCGCGACGCGGCCGGCCACATCGGCCAGCACCGCGGCGAGGATCGGCGCGGCCGTCGCCGTCACGGCGTCGCACAGCGGCAACTGCTCGCCGGCCACGACCATGTCGTTGGCCGTGCCCGTCACGAAGTCGTGGTGGTTCGTGCGCGCCAGCTCCCGCCACAGGGGCGCGAGCTGCTGCATCGTCGCCTTGCCGCCGTCCGCCTGCAGCGTCGCGAAGGTCTCGGCAGCCAGCAGAGGCCGCGCTGCATCGCGCACCCGGCGTTTCAGCTCGCCGCGCGTACCATAGAATCCCATGAAATACGGGGACAACTCGCCGCTCAACTCCGGCAGCACGACACCGGAATCCCGCACCAGATCCGCGTAGTCCTCGAACGGCGCCGACACCGCCCAGACGCCGGTCTTGGCGTACTGGCGCTTGTTCCAGCCATCGAGGTACGCGACGAGGTTCTCCTTGGGGTGCTGGAAGTCGCAGCCCACCGGTACGAAGAAGTACGGCGTCTTGACCCGCGGCTGCAACTGGTCGAGGTACAATTGGATTTTCGCGTCGGTGAACGCCGGGTCGTCGCCGTGGTAGCTGCCCATGTGGCCGCCGGGCACCTGGATGGGCTCCTCGTAGTCGATGTTGTCACCTTGGCAGTAGAGACCGAGCGCGCCCATGTAGTGCGCCAGGACCTTGCCGCCGCCCGGGCCGGTCCACCAGAAGTCCCAACTGCCCTGTTTGTCGGCCCATTCCGCGGTGGAGCCGGGCTTGCTGCCCTGATCCGGGTTGGCCATCGACTCGAAGATGGTCGGCGCGCCATCGACGCGCGAGAAGGCGACGCTGGCATAGCCCGCCGCCGCCAGGATGTCCGGCGCCGTGGCGCCGTGGCCAAAGGAGTCGGGCAGCCATGCCGCCGTTGGATGTGCGCCCAGCGACTCGGCAAAGATCAGGCCGTGCAGGAAGTCGCGCGCCAGCAGTTCGGTCTCCGGCAGCAGCGTGTCCGGGCTGGTCATGCCACCGCCCACGATGCGGAAGCGACCTTGCGCAATCAGCTTTTTCAGCGGCGCCACCTCCTCCGGGTGCACGGCCAGGTGGTGCTGCAGGTAGGCCATCTCCGCGACGCTGTAGTAGGCGCGCGGCTGTGCCTCCAGCAACTTGCGGGCTTCCATCAGGATCTGCTCAACGAAGGCCGTGTAGTAGCCGTCGAACGTCTTTTGCCAGTCGATGTCCAGGTGCGCGTTCTGCGCGAAGATGACGACCTTTTTCGCGTCCGGCGGAATGCCGAGCCGATCGCGGATGCGCTGCGTGGCCGGGACGATCTTGGGCTGCGGCGCGCCCGCGGGCGTCGAGGAACAGGCGATGCTGGTGCAGATCATGAGCAGGAAAAGGCTCTTACGCACGCTCCACCTCCACCGCCACACCGCCCAGGATGGACGCGCCGACGACCGGCTCGATGCGCAGCCGATCCGTCAGCGCGTTCACGTTCGGACCGTCCAGCTTGCTGGCGATCCGCAGCGTTTCCGCGGCGCTACTGTGCCCGAAACCGTGCGGCAGCGACACCACGCCCGGCGCCATGGTGTCCGAGAGCGCCAGCACCGCCGTCACTTCGCCCACGCCGCTGCGCACCCGCACGCGCGCGCCGTCCTCCAGCCCCAGCCGCCCAGCATCCACTGGATGCATCAGCAGTTGCGTGCGCAGCGGACCCTTGACCAGCAGATCGAGGTTGTGCATCCAGGAGTTGTTCGAGCGCAGGTGCCGGCGGCCGATCAGCAGGAGGCCGGTCTCCCGCTCCTTGGCCAGCCAGCGCTCCAACCGCGGCAGGTCGGCGACCAGCGCCGCGGGCATGAGTTGCACCTGCCGGCGCGAAGGCCGCAGAGGCCCGAGGTCGATGCCGTGCGGCGCGGCGCGCAAGTCGGCAAGACGCAGGCGGTACTTGCCAAAGCGCAGCAGGCCGTCGATCAGCAGCTCCGGCAGGCGGCGCAGCAGCCGGCGGCCGAGCCGCAGCAGCCACGGCGCGCGCAGGCGCAGTGCCAGCTCGCTGGCGATCTGCCAATCATCCAGCACACCTGGCGGCGGCGGCACCACGGCTGGACTCCACCTCGCCACGTTGCGCACCGCGAGCCCGAGCAGCAGCAGGTCGAAGTTGCCGGTCTCGAGCGCGTGCGCCGCCGGCAGCACGATGTCGGCATGCCGCGTGGTTTCATTGAGGTAGAAGTCGATGCCGACCTGGAACGCCAGGCCTTGCAGCGCGCGGCCGAGGCGGTCCCCGTTCGGCGTCGACAGCACTGGATCGCCCGCCATCGTGATCAGCGCGCGGATCTGGCCGGGTCCGGGCGTCTCGATCTCCTCGGCGAGTACGGCGGATGGCAGAGAGCCCAGGAACTCCGGGAGGTTGCGCACGCGCGAGCGCCAGCGGCCGAAGACCTTGCCGCCAAGGCGCCTGGCGATCGGGCCGATGTCCGTGGCTGGACTCGGGAACATCGCGCCACCTGCGCGTCCCAGGTTGCCGGTCACGATGTTCAGGACCTCGACGAGCCAGCTGGCCAGCGGGCCGAACTCCCCTTGAGCAATGCCGATTCGGCCGTAGGCACAGGCGCTGCCGGCTGCGCCGAAGTCGCGCGCCACCTGGCGGATGGTGTCGGCGGGGATGTCGATGGCGGGGCCGACCCGCTCCGGCGCGAAGCGGGCGGCCAGGGCCTCGAGCTCGACAAGTCCATCTGCGAACGAGGCAATCGCGTCCTTGGCGACGCGTCCTTCGGCGAAGAGCACGTGCAACATGCCGAGCAGGAGCGCCGCGTCGCCGCCGGGGCGGATGGCCGCATGCTGCGTGCACCACGCGGCGGTCTCGGTGCGGCGCGGATCGATCAGCACGATGCGCCCGCCACGTTTGACGATGGCTTTCAGGCGCTTGCGCGCATCGCCGAGCGCCACCATGCTGCCGTTCGACGCCGCGGGGTTGGCGCCGAGAAGCAGCAGGAATTCCGTGCGATCCACGTCGGGCACCGGCAGGGCGAGCGCGTCGCCGTAGACCTGCCAGCAGGCGAACAGCCGCGGCGCGCCGTCTTGCGAATTGGGATCAAAGCGGTTTTTCGTGCCCAGCGCCGCCGTCAGCAGCTGCGAGCCGAGCGCGGCGCGGTGGCTGTGCGCGACCGGATTGCCGACGTAGAGCCCGACGGCGTCGCGGCCGTGCTTGCGCTGGATGGCCTTGAGCTTGCGGGTGATCTCCGCGAAGGCCTCTTCCCAGCCGATGGCCTGCCAGCCCGCGGCCGTGCGGCGCACCGGCGTCCGCAAGCGGTCTGGATCGCTCAGCAACTCGCGCAGCCCGACGCCCTTGGCGCACACATGGCCGGCCGAGAGCACATCCTCGGCATCGCCGGCGATGGCCTCGATGCGTCCGTCCTCGACGGAGAAACGCAAGCCGCACAGGGAGTCGCACAGGTTGCAGGTGGCGAAGCGGAGGTCGGGCACGCCTACTCCGCGGCCTTGGCGGGAACATCGGCGGGGCCGGTTTCGGCATAAAGTTCAGGTGCATGCGCCTGCAGGAAAGGCTTGTACCGCGCCTTGGCCTTGGGCACGAAGTGCGCCAGGCCGACCAACGTGTCGTGCGGGATGTTCTTGCTCGACATCCGCGCCGCCCAATCCGGAATCCATCCGCCAAGGTGCGCCTCGACCTGGAACTCCACGCGCGTCGTGCGCGGACCCGTGCGCACGAGGCGGTAGAAGCCCACGACCTTGGGCATTCGCACTGCGCCTTTGGCGGGCGGCTGCAAGGGCGAGGTCGCATTCTCGAAGCGAATCAGGATGTCCTTGCCCTCCTCCAGGCCGGTGACGTGGCCGTGCAGCACGACGTCGCGATCCTGGACCGGCCATGGCGCGGAGTTGCGGCTGTAGAAGAGCCGTTCGCTTTCCGAGAGGCGCTGCACTTCGCGCGAAGCGACGCAGCGCTTGGTCCACTCGCAGCCGCTGTCGATGTCCTGGATGACGGCAGCGACTTCGTAGATGCTCGCGTGGATGGTCACGATGCCGCGAAAGATCGGCAGGCTCTCGCCGGGGACGTCGCGCGTGTCGACGATGACGCCGTCATCGGTGGAAATGCGTTGCCAATCGCTTGCTTGCGCCGCCTGCGCGCACAGGCACGAAGCGACAAGGAACAGGGCCGCGGTCTTCATGGGTGCCTCGAGCGCGTTAGGGCTTGGCCAGCGGTGGTGTTCCTAATTCAGCGTATGGATTTAGGATCTCTGCCTTGCCCGTCGCCAGCCAGGTCTTGACGAAGTGCATGGACTGCAGCAGGCCCTCCTGGCTCTTCGCGACGTTGCCGTGCGTCGCCTGCGTCGGCACCTGGCTGCCCTGCGACAGGTCGCGATCGAACTGGAACAGCCCCGCCGTCGCCTTGCCGCCCGCCACATTGCCTGAAAACGGAGCTGCCGGCGCAGGTTGCACGATCCCGACCGGCGTCAGCACCGGCGCCACCACCGGCACGCCCAGCGCCCGCGCCAGCGCGCGGTTGGCGGAGTTCGGCACCGTGTCGTCGTTCAGCACCATCTGGAACAGCAGGTCCGGAATCGCCGCGCCCGCGCCCGGCAGGCGGTCTTTCAGGATGTAGGGTCCATAGTTGGCCGCGTCGCCCTTCTCCAGGAGCGTCTGCAGCGCGGGGAAGAAGCGGTCGACGTCGCTGTCCGTCGTGCCGTCGGGCTTCAAGGCATAGATGATGGGGCGGAACTGCGCGCTGTCGGAGATGATGCTGGAGACGCGCCCACCCGGCACGGAGAGGATGCCCACCGGCAGATCCGCACTCAGGGCGAGCAGTTCGCTGCCCATGATGCCGCCCAGGCTCACGCCGAGGTAGAGGATGCGGCTGGTGTCGATCTCCGCCTTGCCGTCGCCGTCGATGTCCGGCGCCTGCTTGAGCAATTGGATGAGCTGGAGCTTGTCGTAGGTCGACGCGCGCCAGTTGTCGCGCAGCACCAAGGCGTCGACGCTGGCGGTCGCGGCGTTGATGCCGAAGAACACGAGCAAACTCGTCAGCGTGTTGGTGCCGTGCGGGCCGGGATGGTCGCCATGGCCGACCGCGTCGATGGCGACCGTGGCGATGTTCTCGGGCGCGGCGACGTCGGCGAGCGCCTCCGCCTGGCTGCGGTTGCTGCCCAAGCCGTGGCCGAAGATCACGGTCGGCCACGGGCCGGAGCCGGTCAGCGGCAACCAGAGTTGCACGGCAAGCTCCTGTTCCTTCACCGGCTGGCCGTCCTTGACGGTGCGGCCGTCGCGGTACTCCTGGTCGATGAAGGTGCCGTTGCACACGCGGTATTTGGCGGCCACCGTGCACGTGGCGGGCGTCTTCCACGCGAACTTGCGGCCGGCGATGTCCTTGGCGATGCCGGTGGACTGCTCGGTGATGCGCTGGGTCGTGAAGACGACCGCCGCGCTGATGTCGCCTGCGGACAGGCCTGTCTTGGCCAGCAGTTCCGCGTAGCGCCCGTGCAGCGCCTGCAACCGCGGCTGCGTGCTCGTGCCGGTCAGCAGGGCGCGCAGCGTCGGGCTTGGCGCGATGCATTGCCCGTCCTTGGCCAGCAGCGTGCGCTTGACGACGACGGCGTGGCGGTGACCGGGCCGCAGCGGCAGCATCGGCCAGAGGATGGCGCTCGACGCGTCGTCGGTGTACTGGACCTCGAACGGCACGCGCACAGGCTTGTCGCCAGTCAGGTCAAGCAGTTGCACATCGTCGGACGCGGTCGACGTCTCGCCGCTGGGCAGGTCCTGCAGCGGAGCGGAGAAGCGCAGGATGATCCCGGCCGTCGTGCCCCAGCCATCGAGGGTCGAGAGATCCGCGTAGATCGGCTGGAAGTTCTCCGGCGTCGCGGGGATCCACGGATCGAGCGTGGGGTCGAAGCGCACGCGCAAGCCAGTCGGGCTCGTGGCGTCTGCAACAGTGTAATAATCGTCTGGAAATGTCTCGAGCGCGGCGCCGGCGGCCGGTGCGTAGCGAAACGCCGTGGGGCCTTCGCACCAGGAGACGACGGGCGCCGCCACGTCCGTTCCAGCGGCGTCCTTGGTGTCCGCCGCTGCTGCGGTTGCGTCCGTGGGAGCCGCCGTGGAGGCAGCGCTGCCGCAAGCGGCGCACAGGCCGATCAAGGCCACGAACAAGAAGCAGTTGCGCATGGTTGCACCGGCCCGGCGGGTGGCTTCGCCGTGCCGAGCATAGCGCCAAAACGTGGGGCCGCAACGCCTGGTTTCGCGTTCGAGGACGGGGACCTTGGCCGCTACGGTGCAATGCGCCAGCGCTGCTGACCGCTCTGCAGGTCGAAGCCGATGGCGCCGACCTCCTTGAGACCAAAGATGAACACGTCGCCGGCGCGCTGGCCGCTGAACTTGTCCTTCATGAAGAACATGCTGGAAAAGGACTTGTTGCCGCCGACGCGCGCTTCGCTGAACAGGGCGCTTTGCGGCGCGGTCCAGCGTACGCGTCCGCTGGCCTCGACGCAGGTCAGCATGCGATCCGCGTCGCCGCCGACCTCGCTTTGGTGAAGGACGACGGCCAGTTCTGCGTCCTGGTAGACCAGCAGCGGCTCGATGAAGAAGTGGCCGACGGCGATGGGCTCCGACGTGGCGTCCAGGAAGAAGTGCGCCTGCTCCGGATCCGCGGCGAAGCTGCCGGCGTGATCCGCGTCGCCCAGCTTGTTGCGCGGCCCTGTCAGGAGAAACAAAGCCTTGCGTTTTTCGCCACTTTTGCCGGCGAGCGCAAACAGCGACACCATCTCGCTGCCCGCC
>CAIXAA010000493.1 GCA_903917305.1 uncultured Myxococcales bacterium
ATTGGGCGTCACGTTGCCGGCGGCGTCGCAGTGGGCACGGTCTCCGGTCGGCAGGCACACGTCCTTGACCTGCGGCGCGTCCTGCGGTGAGGCGGAACAGTAGATCGATGCGCATTTCGCAGTGGGCCCGGCCTTGGTCGTGCACCAGGCGCCGAACGCGGCGCAGTCGCCCTGCGAGATCGCGCCGTTGTTGCAAGTACCGATGAGGCCGCTGTTCGCCGACGGCAGGCACACGGTGGTGGCGCCCTTGGCCGGACAGAACACGGAGATGCAGCGCAACCCCAGGTCATCGTTGACGCAAGTCGCTCCGTACGGCGCGCAGTCGCCCTTGCCGCAGCTGGCGTCGACCATGACCGACCCTTCGCAGTGCGGCGTGCACCCCTGCTGGCCGACGAACTGCTGCAAGGCGCCCAGCGTGCCGTTCCACTTGTCGTGGTCGACGTTGCCGGCGATGCCGGGAATCGATCCGGTGCTGGTGTACTGCCAGAATGCCCAGGTACTCCATGGAGTTGCGATCTTCGGGCAACAGTTGCAGTACTGCGCGTGCCAAAGCGGATTGCCGGACTGTGCGTTGCTTTTGACGTTGTCCATCCAGAAGTAGTAGCCGGTGTAGATGATTGGGTCGCGCCCGGTCGCGGCCTTGACGTAGTTGACCCATTGCGTGATGTGGTCGGCGACGACGGACGGCGGCTGGCCTCCGGTGGCCTCGACGTCGAGCATCGGCGGCAAATCGCCCGCCTCGTACGGCCCGGTCTTGCTCAACATCAGCTGGGCTTGCTTGATCGGGTCGAGGGCTGGCTCGAAGAACTGGTACACGCCGCGGATGACGCCGGCAGCCTTGGCGCCCTGCCAGTTCTGGTCGAACTTGGTGTCGAGGTAGTAGCCGTCGCTGACGCGGATCGTCGTGTACATCTTGCCCGCGGCCTTGACGGCCGGCCAGTCGATGTTGCCCTGCCAGACCGAGATGTCGATGCCCTCGACCGTGTTGGGGCCGGGGCAGACCGTGCCGCCGTGCGCCGCACCGGGCAGCAGCATGGCCGCCAGCAAGAGCAGCAACGCAAGACGCTGGGGCGCCTGCGACGTGGGCTGCGGCAGACGTTGCATGGTCTCGCGCGTGCGGCGCACGTCCGTCCTCATCGGTTGGCCTTTGCCGAGGTGCGCAGCAGCTTGCGCTCCCGCCAGGACGGTTCGTCCACGGCGACACGCGGTGGATCGGCCGCCAACGCCAGCGGGGCATCCAGGCAGATCGCGGCCCACGCAATGGCGAAGCATGGCGCTAGCGCGTCGACAATCCGCATGGAATCCTGCCTCCCCAGGCTGGGTCCGAGAACACCGCCGGCCACTGTAGCCGCGCAGCTTGGCGTATGGCAAGCAGAGTCTTGCATCGCCCCAAGGCTGCCGCCGTGGATGCGCGCGCCGTGGCCGTCCGCTCGGGGCCAACTCGCTCGCGGCATCGGGCAGCGCACGTCCCGCGTCCCGAAAGTCGCGGCGGCCTCGCCTTGTCCGCACCGCCCCTGGCCTGTACGCTCGTCCGCGCTCCGCCAGCGCGCGGAACTCGAGCGGATGCCGGCCATGAACCACCCCAGCGCCGCCGCTCCCCGCTCGCGTCCGCGCTGGCCACCGTGGCTGCTGCTGCTGCCCATCTTCCTCGCCAGCCGTCTCGCGGCCTACCTCGCAGGTCTGCGCTTTCACGCCGATCTCGGCCGTTCCTGGCAGGTCCTCGACGTCCCGCTGCTGCGCAATCACCTCGCCCAGAGCCTGTGGTACCAGCACAGCCAGCCGCCGCTCTACAACCTCCTGCTCGGCCTGCTGCTCAAGACTGGCGCGCAGCCAGATGGCCCGCTGTTTCAGGCGCTTTGGAGCCTCCTGGGCCTCTCTCTCGGCCTCGCCACCTACGCGCTGCTGCGCGCGATGCGCGTCGTCTGGCGCGTGTCGCTGCTGGTGGCGGCGCTGCTGCTGATCAGCCCGTCGTCGCTCATCTACGAGCATTGGCTGTTCTACGACCTGCCCGTCGCGCTGTGCGCCGTGCTGGTGCCCCTGACGCTGTGGCGCGCGCTCGGCAGCGGTTTGCGTCGTGACTTCGCCCTGTTCGGCGCAAGCCTCGTCGTCCTGTGCCTGACGCGCAGCCTGTTCCACCTCGCCTGGCTGCTGGGCCTGTCGGTGCTCCTGCTGGTTCCGCGGCTGCCGCACCGTCGGCGGCTGGCGTGGACGCTGCTGGTGGCGGTGGCGTTGACGTCGAGCGTCTACCTCAAGAACGATTTTGTCTTCGGCAAGTTCGCGGTCAGCACCTGGCCGGGCATGAACCTCGCCCGCTTGACGGCGCGCGGCGTGCCGCTGGCGGAGCGGCAAGCGCTGGCTGCCACTGGCCAGATCAGCGCTGTCAGCGTGGTCGGGCCGTTCCGGCCTCTCGCCGACTACCCGAAGGAGCTGGCGACTCCGGGTCGCTTCGCCGACATCCCGGCGCTGGCGCAGCCGCAAAAGCAGGACGGTCGCCCGAACTTCAACCACATCGCCTACATCGGCATCGCGGACGCGATGGCGCAGGACGCGCTGGTGCTGCTGCGCCTGCATCCGCAGGTCTACGCGCTGGCGCACGCCACGGCCTGGCTGCACTATTTCCGCCCGGCGAGCAGCTACGTCGAGCTGGCCCCGCAGCGCGCCGTGCTGGGGCCGTACCTGACCTGGTGGAACCGGCTCGTGCTGGGCGAGTGCCAGGATGTGTTCGTCTTTCTCCTGTTGGGCGTCGTGCTGGCGCTCCTCGCCGGCGTGCGTCTGGCGCGTGCCAAGGGGGGGCTGGAGCCCCGCGAGCGCGCCGTGGCATGGCTGATGCTGGCGACCGTGCTGTGGGTGACGCTGGTTGGCAACCTGCTGGAAACAGGAGAGAACTTTCGCTTTCGCGCGACGATCGATCCGTTCCTGCTGGTGTGGCTGGGGATGACTTGGACCGCGCGTCCCAAGCTGCGTAGCCGCCGCGGCCTTCGCTTGCGCCGTTTCTTGTGCCAGATAGCGCGCCAAGGTTGACGGCCGTCAATGCGCACGCTTTCGTGTCAGGGCACTTTGCGGGTGTGTTTCATTGCCGGTGAGCAGCGAGCGTGTCGATTCCCAACGCCGAAGGTTGCCACATCTGTCCGTTCCACCGCCCCACGGGCGCAGGCCGGGCGCTGTTGTGCCAGCGCGCGACACGGCGCAGCCTCCGCGCCCGCTCCATCGTCTACGACACAAGCACGCCCGCCACATCTGCTTTCATTGTTCGCAGCGGCGCCGTCAAGCTTTGCACTTGGGACGCCGCCGGGCGCGAGCACCTGCTCGACCTCGCCTTGCCTGGTGTGGTGCTGGGCTGCGAGGGCGTCTTTGGCGGACCGCACGGCGCGACGGCCGTGGCGCTCGTGAGCACGACGCTGTGCGTGCTGCAGGCCGAAGATCTCGTCCATGCGCTGGATGACGATCCGCAGCTGGCGCGCAAGATGGCCGCGCATTTGCACGCCGCGCTGCTGCGCGCCCGCGAGCACGTGGTGCTGCTGGGGCTGACCGGTGCGCCGGCCCGCATCGCCCGGCACCTGGCCGACCGCATCGAGCCGCATCCCGAAGGTGCCACGGTGCGCCGTGTGCTCACGCTCGCGGAAGTGGGCGCCCGCACAGCGATGTCCGCCGAGACGGTGTGCCGTGTGATGGCGGAGTTCGAGGCGACCGGCATCCTGCGCGCCGATGCCAAGGTCATCCATATCCTCGATGAGGATCGTCTGCTCAAGCTGGCGCGCAAGTAGCCGAAATGCTCCCAACTCTTGACACCCGTCAATGACCTGGGTCACGGACGCCTGCGAATATGCTCAGTCGACGAGAACGCAGACAACCCATTGCCAGGTCTTCCCATGACGCCAGACCTCACGGGTCTCGACGCTGATGCCGTCCATGCGCTCTTTGCTGCACTCGCCGATCCTGTCGTCGTGGCGGATCGCAGCGGGGCCATCCAGTTCGCCAATGCCGCTGCCGAGCGCATGTTCGCCTATCCGGCGGGCCTCCTGCGCGGCAGGTCCATTGACACGCTGTTGCCCGACGCACAGCGCACCCGGCACGCCTGGTTGCGCGAACAGTACAGCCATGCGGAGCGTCCGCGGGTCATGGGGCAGGGCCGCTCGTTTCGTGGTCTGCGCTTCGATGGCTCCGAGGTCCACCTCGACATCGCCCTGACGCCGATGCTCCTGGAAGGCATTCCGGTCGTGGTGGCGATCCTGCGCGATGTCAGCGTCGCGGCGCAGCGCGCCGAGGAGGCGGAAGAGGCCATGGCGCGCCTGCGCCTGCTGCACCGCGTCGGCCAGATGACCCTGGAACAACTGGATTTTGCCACGAGCACCCAGGCCATCGCCGAAGATCTGCTGGCGGTCCTGGCCGCCGACTTCGCTTCCATCGGACTGCTCGACGCGCGGCAGCAGGCGGTGACGATCCAGGCGCGGGCGCAGCGGCCGGGCTCGCAGGCGAAGTCCATGACGCCGGTGCCGATGAGTGCCAGCCTGGCGGAGCAGGGCCTCCTGGCCGTCCTCGATGGCCGTGACGTCTACATCGGCAGTCCGGAGTCCGCGACGCCGCTGGCCCGAAAGCGCATGGCCGCGCTAGGTGTTGGCTCGCTCTGCGTGACGCCGTGGCAGGCGGGCGGTCGGGTCGCGGGCCTCGTCTTTGTCGGTCACCACGACCGCGAAGCGTGCAATGCGGCGCAGCGGCAGTTCCTCGCGACGCTGGCCCAGCAACTCTCCGTCACGCAGAACCACATGAAGTTGGTGCAGGATCTTCGACGCAGCAACGCCGACCTGGTCGCCAGCCAGGCCGTCGTCCTGCAGCGCGAGCGGCTGCGCGCCATGGTGGAGATCTCCGCCGGTGTCGTGCACGACATCAACAACGCCGTCTCGCCAGTGGTGGCGGTGTCGGACATGCTCTTGGAATCACGAAAGGATCTCGACGATACGCTGCGCGAGGATCTGGACGTCATCCGCATGGCCGGTCGCGACATCGCGGAGATCGCCAAGCGCATGCGCGCCTCCTACCGGCCGCAGCCGGAGCGCGAATCGCCGCTGCCGCTCAACCCAGCGAAACTGGTAGAGAATGCGCTGCAACTCACGCGGGTGCGGTGGCGGGACATGGCGCAGCTGCGCGGCAGCCAGATCCACGTCGCCTTGCAGGTCGAGCCGAACCTGCCGACCTTCCCCGGTTCCGAGAGCGACGTGCGCGAGGCGCTGGTCAACGTGATCATCAATGCAGTCGATGCGATGGGCACGGGCGGCACGCTCGGCGTGACCGTGGAGCGCGGCGCGGAGGAAGGGAACGGGCAGAGTCAGGCGCCAGTGGTGTTCCGCGTCAGCGACACCGGGCATGGCATGGACGCGCTGACGCGGGATCGCTGCCGGGAGGCGTTCTTCACGACAAAAGGCGAGCAAGGTACCGGGCTTGGGTTGTCGCTGGTGGCAGGAACGGTGCGGCGCCATGGCGGCGTGTTCCAGATTGAAAGCGAGCCGAAGCGGGGCACGTCCGTGTCGCTGAGCTTTCCACTCGGTGCGCTGCCCAAGCGCCGCGGGCCGCTGCCGTCGGTGCTGCTCACTTTGCCGTTTGAGCGCCCGTTGCGCGTGCTGCACGTCGACGACGAGCCGCTGCTGCGGCACTCGGTCTCGGGAATCCTCAGCGCGCTTGGTCACTTGCCCGTCCCTGCCACATCGGGTGCGGAAGGGGTGGCGCTGTTCAGTGAGGCGCTCGGGTGCCAGCAGCCCTTTGACGTCGTGGTGACGGACCTCGGCATGTCCGGGCTCAATGGCCGCGCCGTGGCCAAGCGGCTGCGGGAGTTGGCACCGCAGACTCCGCTTGTGCTTCTCTCGGGTTGGGCGGGCGAGGCAGAGGAAGAAGCCACGGTGCGCACCGACTTCGACGCGGTCGTGTGCAAGCCGCCGACGATGGACAGCCTGCGGCGTGCGCTTGCAGAGGCGATGGCGTGCGGGAGTCGGTAGCCTTCGCGGAGCCGGAGCCGGAACCAGTCCCTAGACGCTCACCCGCTCGAACTTCCCCGTCACCGGCCGGCGCCCGCGCCGCCGCAGCTCCATCCAGTTCTCGCTGATGGCGCGCTGCACGCGATCCAGGTCGACATCCGCAGCCTTGAAGCGCCCTTGGGCCTCGAAGTACTGCGCCAGCGCATCGCGCGAGAAGTCCGGCTCAACGTCGATCGTCAGATCGCGACCGCCGAAGATCTCATAGACGGGATACAGGCCGCTCTGCACGGCCTTGCGCACCAGGCCAACGCCTTCAGCCGGCTCCGACTTCCAGCCCGTCGGGCACGGCGCCAGCATGTGCAGGAAACGAAAGCCCTTCGCGTGCAACCCGTGGCGCAGCTTGCGCACCGCGTCTTCCGGATGGGCCAGCGAAATCGTCGCCGCGTACGGCACCCGGTGCGCGGCCATGATGCCGAGAATGTCCTTCTTTTCCACATCCTTGCCCAGCGGCGTCGTGGTCGTGGTGGCGCCGTACGGCGTCGCGGAGGAGCGCTGACCGCCCGTATTGCCGTAGATCTCGTTGTCGTAGCAGATGTAGAGGATGTCCTCGTTGCGCTCCGCCGCGGCCGAAAGCGTTGCCATTCCAATGTCGTACGTGCCGCCGTCGCCCGCCCAGCAGATGACGCGCGTCGCCTCGCCGTTGAGGCGCGCGCCAGCCGTCAGGCCCGAAGCGACCGCAGCCGCCGACGCGAAAGTGGCCGCAACGACAGGCGCGCCATACGCCGAATACGGATACGGTCCCGCCGTCACGATGCCGCAGCACGCCGGAATCACCATCTGCACCGGCGTGTCGGCGATGGCGTGCGACAGGAACTGCAGGCCGATGGACATGCCGCAGCCGCCGCAGTTCGTGTTGCCGGCACGCAGCAACGGCTCGGCGCGATCCGCGCTGGTCTGTGACGTTCCGCCAAGCAAGGGCTCGCAAGTATTGCAGTTTCTGTCCATCAGCCCGCTCCTTTCCTTGTCAGCCGACTTCCAGCAGCACCGGACGCTCGGACTTCTCGCGCGCCAGCAAGTCCGCCAGAACCTTCTCGATGTTCGCCGGCCGGATGTCGCCGCCGCCCAGACCCATGACGTAGCCCTGCACCAGCGCGCCCTGCGGCGCCAACGGCCGCACCTCGGACCACAAGATGCCGCCCAGGCCCGGGCACAGGTCGCGGTCAAGCACCGCAATGCGCGTGCGGCCTTCCAGCCACGTCTCCAGCGCCTGCACCGGCAGCGGGCGGAACAGGCGCACCCGCAGCGCCCCGACCTTGACGCCACGCTCGCGCGCCGCGTCGATGACGTGCCGCACCGTGCTGTGCGTCGTCCCCATCGAGACGATGACGAACTCCGCGTCATCCATGCGGTACGGCACCACGGCATCGGGCAGCTTGCGCCCGAACACTTCCTCAAACGCCGTCTGCACTTCCGCGTACACCGCCTCGGTGCCGCGCATCGCCGTTTCCTGCTGCCAGCGGTGCAGCTCGTTCTCGTGCGCCCCGTCCAGGCCGCCCACGGTGCGCGCCTGCAGGCTGATGCGGTGCTTCAAGTCCAGCGGCGGCAGGAACTTGTCGACCAGCGCCTGCTCCGGCATGTCGGTCTGGGCGATCGTGTGCGACAGCACGAACGCGTCCTGGCACACCATCACCGGCAGGCAGACGCGGGCGTCCTCCCCGAGCCGGTACGCAGCCAGAATCGTGTCGGCAACTTCCTGATTGTCCTCGCAATAGAACTGGATCCAGCCCGCATCGCGCAGCATCAGCGTGTCGCCGTGATCCACCCAGATGTTCCACGGCGGGCCGAGCGTGCGGTTCACGGCCATCATCACGATGGGCAGCCGGTAGAAGCCCGCCGCGAACACGTTCTCCGCCATGTAGGCAAGACCATTGGAGGAACTCGCCGTGAACGTGCGCGAGCCGCCGATGGCGAAGCCGATGCAGACGGCCATCGCGCTGTGCTCGGACTCGACGCGGACGACGTGGCCCTTCTCGATGTCCTGCTTGCACAGCAGCTCGATGCATTCCGTTTGCGGCGTGATGGGATAGACGCCGGCGCCAAAGCCACGCGCAGAACGGTTCGCGCGTCCCGCGAGCGTGGCGGCAAGGGCGCTGGCATGGTTGGCTGTGAGAAGTTCTTGTGTCATTGCGCGGACATCTCCATGGCCTTGCGCGGGCATTCCGATACGCAGATGCCGCAGCCTTTGCAGAAGCTGTAGTCGACCGCGTAGCTGCCGTCCTTGCGGCGGATGATCCCTTCGGGGCAGTAGACGAGGCACGTGTCGCACTGCGTGCAGTGGCCGCACGACATGCAGCGGTGGGCTTCGCTGAGGCTGGCGAGGCCGCGGCTGACCTCGCCGCTGTGGTGGGCGCGCGTCGTGGCGGATTCCAGAATCGGGGCCGCGGGTTCGGAGCGCGTGAAGTGGTCGAGCCGGATGTCCGTGACGGGCACGGCGGCGCTGCGGTCCGGGCGCTCGAAGATGGTGACCGCTTCGCCCAGCGCATTGAGCAGGCGCTGGGCGGCGCGGCGGCCATCGCCAATCGCGTGCGTCACGGTGCCATCGCCGGTCGCGACGTCGCCCGCGGCGAAGATGGGTAGGGCGGCGCCATTGCAGGAGATTCGGCCGGTCTCCAGGCTCCAGCCTTCCGGCAGCAGCGACAGGTCGCGGCCTTGACCCAGCGCCAGCAGCACCGCGTCGCAGGCGAGCAGCTCGTGCTGGCTCGTCACCACCGGGCGGCGCCGGCCGCTCTCATCCGGCGGCCCCGCCTCGACTTTCGCCAACGTGATGCCCTGCACGCGCCCCGTGCCGGAAAAGCCGACAGGCGCCTGCCAGAACGCGAACACGATGCCCTCGTCCTCCGCCTCGTGGACTTCCTCTGCAATCGCGGGCATGTCCTCGCGGGCGCGGCGGTAGGCGACCGTGACGCGGCTGGCTCCGGCGCGCAGCGCGCTGCGGGCGCAGTCCATGGCCGTGTTGCCGCCGCCGAGCACGACGACGTGACCTGTCAACTTCGCAGGCTCACCGCTGTTCACGCGCTTCAAGAACGCGATGCCTTGCTCGATGCCCGGCAGGTTCGCACCCGGCACCTCCAGCCCGGTCAGGCGCTGCAGGCCGGTCGCCAGCACGACGCCGTCGAAGCGTTGCGGCAACTCCTCGAGATCCTTCTTGGACAGCGCGGTGTTCGCCTTGAGCTCCACGCCGAGCCCGAGGATCGCCTCCACTTCGCGATCCAGCACGTCGCGCGGCAAGCGGTAGCCGGGAATGCCGGTGCGCAGCACGCCGCCAGGCGCCGTCTCGGCGTCGAACAGCGTGGCTTTGTGTCCTAGTTTCGCGAGCGTATGCGCCGCGGCGAGACCGGCAGGACCGCCACCGACCACCGCCACATGCTTCGGGTTCGCAGCCGGCGCCGGCACAGCGGTCAGCTTGGGCCGGTGATCGGCAATCCAGCGTTCCAACCCGCGAATGTGCACCGCGCCGTCGTACTCGCGCCGGTTGCAGCCGTCCATGCACGGCGCCGGGCACACGCGCCCGCACACGCCCGCAAGAGGCGTTGTCGCATCGAGAATCGCCGCTGCGGCAGCTTCGCCCTTCTGCGCCAGCGCCTGCACGAAGCCGACCACGTCGTTGCCCGCCGGACACCAGGCGTTGCAGGGGGCAAGATGCTCTGCATATTTCGGTGCTTGCGTGCGCCAGGAGCCGGTCTTGAGGCCCGTCGGCGCGCCCACCGTGTGATCCGTCAGCGCGATGACGCTCGGCGGACCCGCCACCGCGCCCGCACGCGCCACATCGCCCGCCAGCGGCTCGGCCATGCGCACGGCGGTCCAAGCTTCCTTGGCGGCAGGCAGGTTGCTGCGCAATCCCAGGGAATCGTACGTCGCCGCCAGCGCATCGAGCGGCAGGTCCACCGCGCGGGCAAACGCGCCCGCCAGCGTCGTGTTGACGATCACCACAGACCGGCTGCCGATGCCGTGCCGCCGCGCGATCGCCGTCGCATCCACCGTGGCCACGCGATAGCCCGGAAAACGCAAGGCAACCTGCTCGGGCGCATCCGGCGTGTTGATCAGCAGCGTGCCACCGGTCTTGAGCCCGCCGACGATGTCATCGCCCAGCAGCGTCGGATCGAGCACGAGCAGGTGATCCGGCGTGTAGATCTTGTTGCGGTTGTCGACCTCGGTATCGCTCGCGCGCATGTAGGCACGCACGGGCGCTCCGGATCGCTCCCCGGCGTAGTCGCCGAAGGCCTGGACGCTGTGGCCGGTGCGCGCAAAGAGCGCGGCGAGGATCTTCGCGCAGGTGACGCCACCTTGACCGCCGCGACCGTGCAGGCGGATCTCAAGGTGGCCATCGCGCAGAAGGCCTTGATCAGTGAAAGGGCTGGCAATCATGGGTGCACCGGCGGCCGGGCGTGGGGTGGCGCTGGGGCGCCCGGCGGGGCCGAGATGGTACGCCTTGGACCGCGAGGCGGCAACCGTTCTTGCACGATGCGCGCGTCCGTTGAACACCGCACTGCACGCGAGGTTGAATGCGACACCAGCCTCCCGCGTTGCTACACTAGCAGGCCGGGCAAGCGGGCGCCGAACAAGGTGCCTGAGCCGGCAGGAGGCCCAGATGCGCGGTTGGTTGGTCGCTCTGATTCTCGCGTTTTCATTGGCAGCGCCCAGCGCGTACGCCCGCGGTGGCGGTGGCGGCGGTGGTGGTGGTGGCGGGCGCGGCGGTGGCGGTGGCGGTTTCCACGGCGGTGGCGGTGGCGGCGGCGGTTTCCGTGGCGGTGGCGGCTACAGCGGTGGCGGCTACAGCGGCGGCGGTTTTCGCGGCGGCTACAGCGGCGGCTTTCGCGGCGGCTATACGGGCGGCTACGCCGGGGGCTACCGGGGCGGCTATGCCGGCGGCTACCACGGTGGCGTCGTGATTGCACCCGGACGCGCCTACTTCCGCGCGCCCTATGCTCCGCCGGCCCTGCGCTACGAATACCGCTACGCACAGCCGAGCTTGCGCCACATGTGGATCAACGGCTACTGGGGCTGGCGCAACGGCTACACGTGGTTCCCCGGCTACTGGGCCATCCCGCCCTACGCGGGTTTGTTCTGGATTCCGGCGCACTGGGTGTTCAGCGAGGGCACCTGGGTGCTGATCGACGGCTACTGGTCGAACCAGCAGGTGCAGAACGGCTACTATCCGCCGCCAGCGCCACAGGCGAACGTGCAGGTGGTACCGCAGCAGGGCTACGCGCCGGCGCCACAGCAGCAGGGTTACGCCCCGGCTCCGACGACGGCCGACCCGGCTGGCGCGCCTCCTCCCGGCGCCCCGGAGTATCCGCCCGTCGCGGAGCCTGCGCCCGCACCGTAATCCGAATCAGTAACGCGCGCCCGGACGCGGCGACGGCCTGGGCGTCTTGCGCTCCATCGGACCCGCCGGCCGCGCCATCTTCGCCTTCGCCAGGCTGAGCACCTTGTCCACATCGCGCCGGAACTGCACTTCATCCTGCTGCGTGCCGTTCAGGAACGTGCTCCAGTGCCGCACCGTCGCCGCCATCGCCAGCGCTTCGTGGACCTCGCGGTCGCTGGCGCCATCCAGCTTGGTGGCAAAGGACGTGTCCGCATAGGTGCAGGACTTGCACGGAATCTGCGCCGACACGCCCAGGCTGATCAGGTCGCGGTACTTGCTCGGAATCGCGCCGTTCGGGTTCATGTCGACGGCCAGCAGCTCCTTCCACACGCCAACGACCGCCTCATCCGGCAGCGCCTTCACGAACCCCGGCACGAAGCCGTACATCTGCTCCATGTCGCGCCACGCCTCCTGGACGTTGGTCACCGGCGCCCGCGGCTGCATCACCGCGCCCGCCGGCGGCATGTGCGCCTTGGCGTAGCTGATCATGCGGTCGATGTCAGCCTTGAACGTCTCCTCCGGGTACTGCAAGCCGATGACGAACGTGCTCCAGCGCCGCGTCTGGGACGCCTGCACCACCGCCTCCTTCAACTCCGCGTCCGTCGCGCCGTTCGCGCGCGCCGTCTCGGTGTGGAAGTACACGCAATAGTGGCAGGGAATCTGCGCGGCGACGCCAAGGCCAATCAACTCATTGTACTTGTTTGGAATCGCCGTATTCGGATTCATCTGCAGGTTCTTCATGTCCTCCCAGGCGCCGGGCAACGCCGCCTCCGGAAACGCCTTCAAGAAGCCCGGCACGATGCC
>CAIXAA010000494.1 GCA_903917305.1 uncultured Myxococcales bacterium
AGCGATCGCACGAGGCCGCGCATGACCATGTCGTCGTCCACCACCAGCACGAACGGCAGCGGCCGTGTGGCGGACTGCGGGCTGCGCGCCAGGTGCGGCAGCGTGGCGACGGAGCGCAGCGTGGGCGTGCGCCCCATGCCTTCGCCGCCCGGCAGGAACCAGCGCGCCCAAGCCGCTTCGGTCGCCGGCCGCACGCGCTCCAGCCGCCGCGCCACTTCCGCCATCGTCTGCGGGCGCTGGGCCGGATCCTTGGCGAGCATCGAGAGCACGAGATCGTCGAGCTCCGGCGGCACCCACTGGCCGCCCGGCACCGCGGAAGGCGCCTCCGCCGGCATGTGGACGATGCGGTGCATCATCTCCGCGACCGAATTCGCCGCGAAAAGCACTTGCTGCGTCAGCAGTTCGAAGAACACCGCGCCCAGGCTGTAGATGTCCGCGCGGTGGTCGATGGCCTGCCCCGTCGCCGTCTCCGGCGCGATGGTCGCCGGGCTGCCCAGGACGCGCGACGCCCGGCTCTCGTGCGTGCCGCGCCGCAGCGTGTGCCCGCGCGCGCTCGTCGCCGGCCGCGCCAGCCGCGCAAGACCGAAGTCCAGGAGCTTCAAGATGAAACCCTCCGGCCGCGTCTTGTCGACGACCAGGAACAGGTTCTCCGCCTTGACGTCGCGGTGGATGATGCCGTGGCGGTGCGCCAGCGCCAGCGCCGAGATGGCCTGCTCCATCACGGCAAACAACTCCAAGATTCCCAAGCGCTTGCCGGAATCGAGGATCTTGCCGAGGTCCTGCCCTTCCAGGAACTCCATCGCGATGTAGTAGCCCGCGCGCTCATCCAGACCGTGATCCAGGACGCGCACGATGTTCGGGTGCACCAGCAGCGCTTCCGCTTCCACTTCCAGGCGAAAGCGCGAGACCATGTCCGGATCGAGGGCGCGGGCGGCGGCCAGGATCTTGACGGCGACGGTCATCGGCAGGCGTTCGTGCGTGGCGCGGTAGACGCGGCCAAAACCGCCTTCTCCCAAGCACTCGCAGAGGCGGTAGGTCTCCGCGATGACCGCGCCGAGCAGCGGATCGGTCGTCTCGGCTTCGAGCAGCTGCGCGCCGTCCGCGCCGCAAAAGCGCAGCTGGTCAGGATAGACGGCGTTGCAGGCCGGGCAGCGCTTCATCTTGGACTCCGTCGGTCAGCAAGAACGGGAGACAAAGCGTGAGGTTTCGAGCTCATGGGAGCACCTCGTCCGGCGCCAGCGCGAGCCAGGCGGCCTCGAAAGCGCGGCTGTCGACGAACCGCGGCCACGGCGGCCCCGGGAAGGCAGGCGGCGGCGGCCACGTCGACGCACCGGCGGCAGCCAGGTCCTGCGCGGCCGCGGCCACGGCCTCTGCCAGAGTCAAGCCGTGGTAGATACCCGCAAAAACGGCCGCGGTGGGCTGAATTCGCAGCGCATCGGCCGGATGGTCGGCGTCGCCCCAATCGAGGATGACGTCCAAGACCAGCGTCGGTGGCGACTGACCGACGATGCCGACGGCGACAGCGCGCACCTCGCTGCTGCCCAGCACTTGCAAGGCACCGTCTGGCATCATGAACAGCAGGGCGCCCGCCTCGCGGCCAACGAGATCGCATGGGCGAACGGCCGCCTTGCGCGGCGGCACGACGCGGGCGACGGGAGTGACGGCCTCGACCTCGAAGATCGCGGACTGCCTTGCTTTTTCCGCAAAGAGCAGCATCGAGGGCGCAGGGATGCCGCGCCGCGGCTGGTTGTCCCCGAGGCGAAACCGTGCTGCCGCGCGGCCCGATGCCGGCGCCGTCCCAGCGGCGGAAGCAATTTCAGCGCGAAACCGGGCCCTTGCGTCATCGGCGTAGCGCTGCGTGACTTCCGGCTGGGCTTGCGGCGCGTCCTCGGCGCAAACTGGACCGCAGTCCTGCGTCACGCCATCGTCCGGGACCTGCGCGCGGGCGGCGGCGATGGCGGCACGAATGCGGACGACGGCGCTGCGGGTGTAGCGGCGCGTGGTCTCGTCCTTGCCAGCCGAAGCAGCAGGTTCCTCACCGGCGGTGCTGGCTGGCATCGCGGGATCGTTCGACATCTCGCCCCCATGCCTGCGCGGTGCACCGTTCGCGCCCGGACGTCCGCGCGGCGCTGCGCCAGGGTACCGGAACGCAATGCGTTGTCCAGGATGCGTTGCCCTTCAGTCGCGCTTGCGCGCCTTCAAGTCGGCGCAGGCACATCGCACGCCGCCAGCGCCCACGCCAGGTAGCTGTCCGCGACGCGCTGCGCTGGCCACGCCACCACTTCCGGCACGTCGTACGGATGCAGCGCCACGAGCGCCGCCATGCACGCCTCCAGCGTCTCTTCCGGCGCCTTGATGACCAGCAGCGTCTCGGGCTCGCACTGCACCGTCCCCTGCCACCGGTACGTGCTGACCGCGCCCGGCAGCACGCTGACGCAGGCCGCGACGCGCTGCTCGACCAGCCCGCGGGCGATCGCATCCGCCGCCGCCGCTGGACAACTGCTCAAGATCACATGGAGCATCGCCATCCTCCTCCCAATGCGTCGCGGAACTCGCCGGCCGCGCATTTTTGTGTAGCATCGCGCCATGACCGACTTTCGCCCAGTCCTGCGTCGCTTTGCGCCCCTCGCCGAACCCGGCTTGCCGCCTCGCCCTGCCGACACGCTGAGCGTCGTGCCCATGTCGGGCGGCCTCATCAACGACACGTTCGCGCTCGGC
The DNA here is from genome assembly GCA_903917305.1 of uncultured Myxococcales bacterium. Lineage (GTDB taxonomy): Bacteria > Myxococcota_A > UBA9042 > UBA9042 > UBA9042 > CAIXAA01. The sequence goes on from CAIXAA010000494.1 coordinate 2,719, forward strand.
ACCGGGTTTGTCCTGCAGCGGTTGCATCGCATCTTCCGCGCCGAAGTCAACCTGGACATCGCCGCGCTGACGCCGCACCTGCTCGCCGCCGATGTGCTGGTGCCGACGCTCTTGCCAGCGCACGACGGGCGGCCGTGGACCGAGGTGGATCCTGCGGAATCGCCTGAACTTGCTGGCGTCTGGCGCATCCTCACGCGGCTGCCTGGGCTCACGCGGGAGCGGGCGGCGGATCCGGCGCAGGCGCAGTCCGCCGGCCAGATCGTGGCCCGGTTCCATGGCGCGCTGGCGCAAGTGCAGCATACATTTCACTTTACCCGGCCCGGCGCCCACAACACCGACCTGCACATGCAGCGGCTGCAGGAGGCCCTGGCGGAGCTGCGAGACCACCGTCTCCACGACGCGGTCGCGCCGCTGGCCGAGGAGCTGCTGGCGCGCTGGCAGGCGTGGGGGCGGCCGCCGCAGCTGCCGTCGCGCATCGTGCACGGTGACCTCAAGGTTTCCAACCTGCTGTTTACAGGCTCCAATGCCACGGCGGTGCTCGACCTGGACACGATGGCGCACGGGACCCTCGACATCGAGCTGGGCGATGCGCTGCGCTCCTGGTGCAACACCGGCCGCGAGGACGACGAGACGCCGCAGTTCGACTCGGCGATTTTCGTCGCTGCGATGCAAGGTTATGTGAGCCATGCCGGCGACTGGCTGACGGGGCCGGAAGTGGCGTCGCTGGCCGCCGGGCTCGAGCGCCTGTGCATCGAGTTGAGCGCGCGCTTCGCGGCGGACGCCCTGCGCGAAGCCTACTTCGGCTGGAATCCACAACGGGCGGCGACGCGCGGCGACCACAACCTGATGCGGGCGCGCAACCAGCTCGGCCTCGGGCGCGCGGTGGCGAGCGAACGGCAGCGTCTGGAGGCGCAGCTTGCGGCGCTTTGGTCCGCGCGCGAGAAGGGTTAGCCGCCGACCGCGCCCATCGTCAGCGACGTGCGCGCCCCGAGCGTCGACTGGATCATGAATAGCTCCCCGCCGACGGCCTTGTCCTTCGATTTCACGGTGATGGTCAGGTGCAGCGTGTCACCGTTGCTGCCCTGCTGCGTGTCCCAGGAGAAGGCCAGGCGCGGCGTTCCTCCATTGAACTCGCTGACATCCAAGGCATCGACCTGCCATGGCCCTTGGGTCGGCCCCATGCTGTAGAGCACGACATCGATGGTCTTCTGCGCGCCGACCAGGATCTTGACGCCCTTGGCCTGCCACTTCGTCCCATACTCATCGGTAATGGCTACGGTATCCGTCAGGACGGGCGCGGCGTTGAAGTACGGACCGTCCAGCGGCGCCGGCACGCACGGGTCCTTGCCCGCGAGCGCGGCGGCGTTCGACCAACTGCGCGGCACGAGGTAGGTGAAGCCGGACGGCTGCACCAAGACATCTGTATTGTTCTCACACATGTCCGCCACTTCGCCACCGGTCACCGCCGTCCAGGCCGCATCGGCGTTGCCGGTCGCGATGAACCCTGCCTTGTCGGAATCCGGGAAGGGATCGGTCGCAGCTTCGACCAGTTCGTGCGCGATGCTCGACATGAGCTGGCTGGCGAGGTCGAGGCCCGGCGCCGTTTCGTCCGGGCACTCGCACACGACGGCGTAGGGGACGGTGACGCCGGCGATGTCGGTCTCGCTGTGGTACCCATCGAAGTCCACGCAACAACCGCCGGCGGAGGAGCCACTGCGGGTGAGCGTCGCGCTGGCGGGAATCACGAACAAATAGACGGTATTGGGATCGGGACCGCTGGCGGCCAGCGCGTCGCCCAGCTGGCCCAGCAGGGTCGACTCGGAGACCTTGGCCGGCGTGCTCGCCGCGAGTGTCCGCCACGGCAGCACCGCGAGAGAGCCCACACCGTATTCACCAGCAATGTCCTGCCAATAGCCACTGCCGGACAACTGCCCGAGGAAGGTGCCGACGTCGGCTGCCAACGGGTCATCGGCGTAGCCCAGCGGCTCGACCTTCGGCGCCGCGAGGATGGTGCCGCCCTGATCGACGACGACTGGCAGCGGCGGATGCGGCGCGCTCTGGAACGGCCCGTCAGCGCCATCCGCCGGTTGTGCTGTATCGGCAGCTGGTTGCTGCGCATCGGCGGGCGGCGCGCCGACGTCGACGCTGCCGGCAGCATCGGCTCCCGAAAGATCGGCGCCGGAGGCGGCATCGATTGCGACGTCCGCGGAAAACGTGAAGCCATTCGCGGCATTCGAAGTCGTGCAGGCGGAGGCGACGAGGCCGAGAACCAGCGCGGCGCTCGTCTGCGCGAGGGAAGTCCGGACTGGCATGGGGGCGACCTCGGGTGCGTGCGCTACGGGAACTGCTTGATGCAAGCGGCGATCTCAGCGGCCATCGGCTGAGGGTCCGGCAAGGTGGGCGGGGTCAGCAGGGCAGGCTTGGAGAAGTCGAAGAAATCGAGCAGCGGCCAGGCGTTGGCGTCGCGGTGCGTCAGCGCGCCGAGGCCGAAGCGCGCCTGCACCAGCCGAATCATCGAGGTATTGTCCGACACGGTGTGCGACACGTAGCCCGGCTTGGACCACGGCGACGCGACGAGCAGCGGCACGCGGATGCCATACTGATTGAATTTCGCAGTCGGATCAGGGGGAGTCATGATCGGCAGGTAGTCGTCCGGCTCGCAGGCGGGCGGCGGCACCACGTGGTCGTAGAAGCCGCCGTGCTCGTCGTAGGTCTGGATGTACGCGGACTTCGGCCAGTTCGGGCTGGCCATCAGCGCCGTCAGCACCGAATGGGCAAACTGCTGGCCCTGCCACGGCGTGCCCGGCGGGTGCTCGTCGTTGCGCGAGGCGCCCTTGACCGAGAACGTCGGCTCGACGAACGCGACCGATGGCAGCGTGCCCGCCTTGGCGTCGGCAAAGTAGTCGTCCAGCGTCTTCATCTGGTCCATGTGGTCGACGTAGAACTGGCCGAAGATGAAGAACACAGTCAGATCGGAGGCGTACACCTTCCAGTCGACGCCCGCCTTGCTGAGTTGGCCGAGGATCTGGTCGTCGAAGTGCGTCGCCATCACGTCCGACGGCGGTGCGGCGTTGTTGGTGCGGCCGAACGACGTGGCGCTGACGTAGTACAGCCGGTTGACCCACGTCGGCCCGGGGACGGAGCAGTGGTGGTGATCGCCAATGCCGAAGGCTTTCGCAACCGCGTAATAGAACGGCAGATCGGAGCCATCGAAGTAGCCCATCGCCCGCTCCCCGCCCGGGTTGTTCGACGCCACGAACCCGTCCATCTTGCCGCCGTTCAGCTGGGTATGGACCGAAGTCCAGTCGTGGTGGACGTCGGCGATGCAGCCTTGCGTCTC
>CAIXAA010000495.1 GCA_903917305.1 uncultured Myxococcales bacterium
AGACCAGCGTGCATTACCCGCCGATTCATACGTTTACGTTCCACGGCCACACGGAGCGCGTGGTCTGCGAAGGCCTCGCGCGGACCGATGCGCTGGCAGCGCGGCTGTTGACGCTGCCGCTGTATCCCGGCCTGACGGAACATGAAATCGACCTCGTGGTCGACCAGCTGCGGGGCGCCATCGCCCACGGCCGCAACACCGCTTTCTCCGGAGTCCAGCCATGAGCGCCTTGCCCCGCACCGCAGTCATGCTCGCAGGCGGTCTCGGGTCGCGCCTCGCGCCGCTCACGGCCGTCATCCCCAAGCCGCTGGTGCCGATCGACCGCGAGTCGATTGCCGAAATCCTTTTACAGCAACTGGCCTTTCGCGGCATCCAGCGCGTGCTGGTGTCGATCGGCTACCTGGGACACCTGATCGAGGCGGTGCTGGGCGACGGCAGCCGTTTCGGCCTGGAGCTGCAGTACCAGCGCGAGGATCACCCGTTGGGCACCGTCGGACCGCTGTGGCTGCTGGCGGATCGGCTGCCGGAGCACTTCCTGGTCCTGAACGGCGACGTGCTATCGGACATTGATTTTGCTGCGCTTCTCGCCGCCCACACCGCCAGCGATCGCACGCTGACGGTCGCGACCTACCCCAAGCAGGTCAAGGTCGATCTGGGCGTGATGGAGACCGACGCGAGCGGCCACGTCACGGCGTTCATCGAGAAGCCGGTCTACGATTACGTCGTCAGCATGGGCGTCTACGCGATGAGCAAGCGCGTGCTCGACTACTTTCGGCCGGGAGAATCGTTTGGTTTCGACCAGTTGATGCTGGCGATGCTGCAGCGCGGCGACCCGGTCGGCACGTTCGATTGGGGCGACGGCCGCTGGCTCGACATCGGTCGGCCCGTGGATTTCGCTTTGGCGCAAGAGAGCTTCCAGACGGACCGGGCGTTCTACAAGCCCTGGCTCGCCAAGGAAGAAGCGTAGTCAGCGCGTGAAGCGCGGCCGGCGCCCGTCGACCAGCGCGCGCAGGCCTTCGCCCAGGAAGTCGTCGCCGACGAACGACTCGAACAGCGCGTCGCCCTTCATGAACTCCGCGGTCTGCGCCAGCAGCTGCCGCCGCAGGTAGTGCTTGGTCGTGCGCAGCACCGCCGGGCTGACGCGCGTCAACCGCTCGATCTGCTTGGCAACCATCGTCTCCAGCGCCGCGCCGGTCGCCATGCCGTCGCCCAGACCGGCGGCCACCGCCTCGCGGGCGTCGAGGTTCCTGCCCAGCACGATGTCACGCAGCATCGGCGGCGTGCAAAAGTGCGCAATGACGGCACAAACCGGCTCAGGCAGCGGCAGGCCGACCTTGACTTCGGTGAAGCTGATGCGGCCATGCTCCGCGTCGAAATAGCGGAAATCAGAAGGAATCGCCAGGATCGCCCCACCCGCCAGCGCCGCCCCGGACACGACGGTGATGTGCGGCTTGGCCAGCGCGAACAGGTGGTGCAGCATCCGCCCGATGGCGTGGAACACCGGCGGCCGGTCTGCGGGCGCAAGCGTCAGGACATACAGCGGATCCAAGCCGTGGCTGAACACCTCCGGCACGGCGGAGCGCGTCACGATGACCTGCGTGCGCGGATGCGCATCGGCCTCCAAGTGCGCCTGCACGAGGCGGTCCATCAGGTCGATGTCGAGCAGGTTCTGCGGTGGCGCGTCGAATGTCACCGTCGACACGCCGCCTTCGTGGGTCACGGTCACGCATCGGTTGCGATCCATGGCGTCCTCGCGCCGACCCGGCAGGGGGTGGCAAGCTTCACAGGTACGCCAACTGCGCAGCCCGCGCAAGGGCCCCGCCAGAGGCGCGGACAGCGGCGGCGGCGCAAGTCGCCATTGCGGGTCCAACAACGGCAGGTCATGAAAATTGCGCGCAACCGGGGTGCATGCCACCATCCCCGAGGACGCCGCTGGGGGGCGCGGACCGATTAGAAACCGTGGCTTGCCCTCCGAGCGTTCATGCACGACGAATCCGTTGCTGTGGAGATGCCGCTCAAGGCCGCCGAGCCGAGCGGACCGGTTCGCGAGACTACTGAAACTCGACAACATTTCGTTCTGGCCCGCTTGGGGAGCAGCCTGTGCGCCCTGCCCCTTGGCGCGGTGATCGAGACGCTGCGCCCGGTGCCGCTGCTGGCGGTGCAAGGGATGCCGCCCTTCGTGCTCGGTCTCGGCGTGTTGCGCGGGCAGGCGGTGCCGGTCATCGACGCACGCATCCTGTTGGGGCTGGACGCCTCCACGCCGCCGCTGCGCCTCGTGTCCGTGCGCGTGGGCCACCGGCAGGTGGCGCTCGCTGTGGGCGAAGTGCTGGGGGTACGCGAGCTTGCGGACGTTGCCGCGAGCGAACTGCCGCCGTTGCTGGCCCATGCGGAAGCGCAGCCGTTGCAGGGGCTGCACGTGCTGGGCGGCGAGTTGCTCCACGTCCTGGCGTGCGCGCGCTTGCTGAGCGCCGACGCGTGGCGCCTCATCGACCAAGGCGGAGGCGGCCAGACGTGAGCAGCCAACCGCACATGGAACGCTTTCGCGCCTTGGTCACCGAGCGGCTGGGCCTCGAGATCGAGGCCGATCGGTTCGCCGCCTTGCGCGACCTGCTCGACAAGCGGGTGGCGGAGGGCGCGCACCGCGGCAGCGAGGCGTACCTCGATCGGCTGCAAGCGGCGCCCCGGACGGATCGCGAGTGGCACGACCTGGCGACGGCGCTGACCATCGGTGAGACGTTCTTCTTCCGCTATGCCGGCCACTTTCAAGCGTTTTCCGAGATCGTGCTGCCGCAGCGCGTGGCGGC
>CAIXAA010000496.1 GCA_903917305.1 uncultured Myxococcales bacterium
CCGCTGGTTCGGCGCCAGCAGGTGCAGCACGACCGGCACGCGCCCGTCCGCCAGCGCCGGGCCGGCGCGCAGCCCGAAGAAGTCCTGCAGCCGCGACGCGACCCAGGGCGTCTCGCCTTGCGGATAGTGGATGCGCAGGCGCCGGCCACCGGGCAGCATCGCGAATTCCGGCGCAATCTTGTCGAGCAACACGCGACCCTTGCCAGCGAGCGCCGCGTCGATCCGCCCGCGCAGCGCGCCCAACAGGTCCGCCGCCACGACGTCGGCGAGCGCGGTCCGGCCTTCGCACAACTCCGCCAGCGCTTCGCGAACCGCGTCTGCTCCCAGCTCCGGCAGGTCGGCCAGCCCGCCCTTCGCCCGGGCGAAGGCGACGCGACCGCTCAACACCTCGAGCAGCTCCGGGTCGGCAAACGTCGCCAGCGGCAGCGCCCGCACCGCGTCGCGCAGCACGGCCGTCGCCTGCGGACCCGGACGCGCCGGCCGCGTCGAGCTGTCCAAGGTCAGGCTGCCAAAGCGCATCTGCTCGGTCGCCAGCACGCGCTGGCCGTTCCAGGCGAACTCCGCAGCCAGGTCGATTCCGTCTGGAAACAGGTCGAGCAGCCACGACGGATCGATGCCGCTGGCGAGCCGGCCGAGCGTGGTGGTCGTGCGGCCGTCGCGGCGCGCTTCGGCTTCGACGATGACGAGGAAGTCGGGTTCGGTCGCTTCGCTGCGCTCGTCCTGCCGCAGGCTGGTGCCATTCGCGAGGGCCAGTTCGCGGCTGCCGGGAGCGCGGCGCTTGGCGACGCGGTCGGGGAAGGCGCACAAGATGGCTTTGAGCAAGGTGTTTCTGTCCGGAGCAGGATCCGGAGCCGGAACCCGAGCCGGAGCCGGAGCCGGAACCCGAGCCGGAGCCGGAACCCGAGCCGGAGCCCGATCCGGAGCCCGCGCCCGAGCCGGACCATCCCGCCGCGCCACTGCCAGCAACTGCCGCCGCGCGCGCTCCACCTGCCGCCCGTCGCCCAGGTTGCCGCGCTCGAACGCCTCGCACAGCGCCAGCACGTCCGACTCGCCTTGCGGCAGGTGCCCCGGGTCGGCCGTTGCGCGCCGCCGCGCGTCCTGCTCCCCGAGCAGCGCCGCCGCCAGGCAACCCGCCTCCGCCTCGCCGGAATCCACCGCCGCCGTGACCAGCCGCGCCAGCCGGGGATGCGTCGGGTAGCGCAGCAGCCGGTGCCCCAGCGCCGTCACCGCCCCCGCCTCGTCCAGCGCGCCGAGCTGCCGCAGCAGGTCCACCGCCAGATCCACCGCCTCTGGCGGTGGCGGAGAAAGCCAGAGTTCTTGGGGGTTTTCTCGATGCAGCGCCACCGGCACGCCGAGCGCGCCCAGCTGCAGCAGCGCCTCGGACAGGTCGCCGCGCTGCACCTCCGGCTTGTCGAACAGCAGCCGGCCGTCGTGGTCATGCTCCGTGTACAGCCGCAGGCAGCGCCCCGCGCGCACACGGCCCGCGCGACCGGCGCGCTGGATCGCAGAAGCCCGACTGATCCTCCCTAGTTGCAGCACTGGCAGCCCGGACCAGGCCGCATGGCTCGCGATCCGCGCCAGCCCGGAGTCGATGACCGCCACCACGCCGGGCAAAGTCAGCGACGTTTCACACAAATTCGTGGCCAGCACGACCTTGGGCCGATCCGCGGGCGCCAGGGCGCGCTCCTGCTCCGCCAGCGGCAGCGACCCGTGCAAGGGTTGCAGCAGCAGGCGATGCTCCTGCGCCAGCGGGCCAAGGCGCTGCGCGCAGCGGCGGATCTCCGCGGTACCGGGCAGGAACACGAGGACATCGCCGGCCAGGCCGTCCGCGAGCAGCTGGCGCAGCGCGGCAGTGACCTGATCCTCCAGCGGCCGCGCGTCGAGCAGCCTGGCAAATTCGATGGCCACCGGCCAGGAGAGCCCCGGCGCGGAGAGCACCGGAACGCCGCCAAGAAACGCCGCCACGGGCTCGGCATCCAGCGTCGCCGACATGACCACCAGCCGCAGATCCGGCCGCGCGCCCGCTTGCAAGCGCCGCAGCAGCCCGAGGGACAGGTCGCCCGCGAGGCGCCGCTCGTGGAACTCGTCGAGCACGACGGCGCCGATGCCGCGCAGCTGCGGATCCGCAACGAGGCGCCGCAGGAACAGGCCGTCGGTCACGAAGCGGATGCGGGTATTGGCGCCCGCCACTTCCTCGAAGCGCACAGAATAGCCAACAGATTGGCCAACTTCCTGACCAACCTCCCAGGCAACGCGGCGCGCGGCCAGCACGGCGGCCATCCGGCGCGGCTCCACGATCCAAATTTCGCCGGAAATCGACGCGTCCTGCGCCAGGGCGATCGGCACGCGCGTCGTCTTTCCCGCACCCGGCGGCGCCTGCAGCACGACGGCGCCGTGGGCGCGCAGGGCCTGGCACAGCGACGGCAGCTCCGGATCGATAGGCAGCGCGGGAGCTTCCGAACGCAGGGACAGAGCCGTCACAGGACCTCGCAGGAGCAGCAGCCGCAGTGTCGCAAGCGGGCGCGAGGCGGGCAAGACGGGACGCTGTGCCTAGACGGTCGCGACGACCGCGCCTTCCTGCGGCCGCGTCCACGGCACCACGCGGTTGCGCCCAGAGTGCTTGGCCGCGTACAGCGCCTCGTCGGCGTGGTGGACGACCTCCCAGAAGGACGCGTCATCTGTGGGAAATTCCGCGACGCCGAGGCTGATCGTCACCTTGAGCGTCGCGCTGCCGGTGTTCGTCTCGCGCAGCGCCACCGCCTCGCGCACGCGCTCCGCCACGAGCGCCGCCCCGTTGCGGTCCGTGTCGTGCAGCAGCAGCAGGAACTCCTCGCCACCATAGCGGATCACGTGATCCGACGTGCGCACGGTGCTGAGCAGCGCCGCCGCCACGTTGCGCAGGACCGTATCCCCGGTGCCGTGGCCATGGTCGTCGTTGACGCGCTTGAAGTGGTCGATATCACACATGACTATGCCCAGCACCGCTTGGCGGCGCTTGCACAGCGCGGTGATCTGGCCCTGCGCCTCCTCCAGGAAGCGGCGGTTGTGGACGCCCGTCAGGCCGTCGCGCACCGCGCTGTCGCGCAAGGTGTCGGTCAGGCGGCGCGCCTCCAGCACCGGCAACCCCTCGTGCAGAAAGCGGGATGCGACCTCGAAGCGCGGCTTGAACTCCGCCGGGTTGGGGCCGAGATCGCCGCCGTAGACGAACTGCACGACGCCGCGCGTGGCGCCGCCCATCAACAGCGGCACGCAGCGGTGCTGGCAGCCCGTGACGTCGAAGTGCTTGCAGATGCTTGGAAAGGCTTCCGATTCCACGGGCGCCGCCGTCTTGAAGGCGCGGCACTGCGCGGCCGACTCGAGCAACGCGTCCCCGCACCAGGCGCGCTCCCCCGATGGCGGAAACACGGCGCGCAGCCCCTGTTGGCCCTCCTCCGCTGCGAAAATCTGGTGGTGGTGCAAGCCCTTGTCGTGGAACACCTGCCCCAGCCGGCCAAAGACATCGTCCGCCGTGTCGTCGTGCTCGATGACCTTCTTGAAGGTCGCCAACTCGCGCAGCGCGTCCAGCAGCGCGTTGAAGCGCACGCTGAGTTCGCCGACCTCATCCTGCGCATGCACATGAATATGCTCCAGATCCGTCAGTTCGCCCGCCGTGATCTCGCGCACTTGGCCGTTGATCGCGTTGAGGGGCCTCGTCAGCGACCGCGTCGCCGCGTAGGCGAACGCGATGAGCAGCGCGTGGGCAATGACCATCGCGACGATGATCCCGATGACGCCGCGCCAATCCGGTTGGTGCACGATGCCCGCAATGGCGATGACGAAGTACCAGAGCGACACGCCGAGGACGAACAGCGTGAATTTGCGCCGGATCGGCATGTTGCGGAAGGTCACGAGGTCGAAGAGCTGGTGCAGGAGGGTGGGCGCCAAAGGGTCCTCCGTTTGCGGCGTTGGCAGCCGGGAGCCGTGCATAGGGCCTTCAACGCATGTACGCCGGTGGATCGGCGCCGTCAAGCCTGAGAATCTTCCAAGAGACAAGGACTTGGCAGACCGCGGCCGGCCACGCGACAGGACGTCTGGCGCGCGCTATCCTGCCCGCCGCCGCCGCCTAGCGGCATTGCGCGTGTTGCCATGGCCGAGCTTCGCCCCATCCCGTTCGATCGCCTGATTGCCCGAATGTTCAAGGAGTTGGACACGCGGCGGACGATTTTCGACCTGCCGGAGCGGCGCTTCTACCTCGGCGACGCCGAGCGCGACCTGTCCCTCGACCTGTTCGGCCAGCGCGCAGCGAGCCCGTTCGGCCCGGCGGCGGGTCCGCACACGCAGCTGGCGCAGAACCTCGTGCTCGCGTGGCTGGCGGGCATGCGCGTGATGGAGCTCAAGACGGTCCAGATCCGCGATGACCTCGAGATTCCGCGCCCTTGCATCGACATGCGCAACATCGGCTTCAACGTCGAGTGGTCGCAGGAGCTGACGCTGCAGGAGTCGCTCGAAGAATACGTCAAAGGTTCCATGCTCATCGAGATGCTTGCATCCAGCCGCAAGCTTGCGCTGCAGCCGGGCTTTGGCGGCGTCGCGCTGGACATGTCGGTGGGCTACGATCTCGCGGGGATTCGCAGCGCCAAGCTCGCCACGTTCTTTGACGGCATGCGCGACGCGACGCCGATCGTGGAGAAGCTGCGTGCGCAGATTCCAAGCGAGTACCAACACTTGCAGGATCTGCCGTTCGCCACGCAGCTGTCTGACACCATCACGCTGAGCACGTTTCACGGCTGCCCGCCGGACGAGATCGAGGCGATCGCGGATTTCCTGCTGCGCGAACGGCAGTTGCACACGGTCGTCAAGCTCAACCCGACGCTGCTGGGCAAGGACAGGCTGCACGCCATCTTGCACGATGACTTGGGTTACACGCACTTGCGCGTTCCGGACGACGCGTTCCAGCACGACACGACCTGGCCGCAGGCGGTGGCGTTCTGCGAGCGGCTGGCGGCGACGGCCATGCAGGCGGGGCGCGGTTTCGGCGTGAAGTTCTCGAATACGCTCATCACGGAGAACGGCGGCGACGTGCTGCCGGCGAGCGAGCCGCGCGCGTACCTCTCGGGGCCGCCGCTGCACGTGCTCGCGATGACGCTGGTGGCGCAGTTTCGTGAGCAGTTTGGCGCAACTGTGCCGGTGTCCTTCTCCGCGGGCATCGACAAGGGCAATGCCGCGGCGGCGGTGGCGCTGGGCCTTCAGCCGGTGACGATGTGCACGGACCTGCTCAAGCCCGGCGGCTATGCCCGTGGTCACGCGTACCTGCAAGGGCTGACCAAGGCGATGGCGGGTGTCGCGGCGCCGGACCTGGACACCTTCATCGTCCGCGGCCTTGGGCAGGCGCAGGCGGCGCTGATGGATCTGCGCGATTCCGTGGATGAAAGCACGTTCCTGGGCTGCCAGGCGGCCCTGGATGCCGGGGATCTGCGCAAGGCGGCTGGGGAGGCGACATTTGCACGTTTGCGCAACTTTGCAATCTTGCACAACACCAAGGCCTACCTTGCGTCGCTGCGCGCCGATCCGCGCTACCGCTGGTCGCAGAACATGGCGACGCCCAAGAAGGTGGGCAGCCACCTGGAGCTGTTCGATTGCCTGACGTGCGACATCTGCGTGGCGGTGTGCCCCAATGACGCGAACTTCGCGTTTCCACTGGACGTTCCGCTGACGACGGCGCACCTGCTGGCGCCCGTGCCCACGGGTTGGCAAGTGACGGCGCCGGCGACGCTGCGCATCACGCGCAAGCACCAGATCGCGAACTTTGCGGATGCGTGCAACGATTGCGGCAACTGCGACACGTTCTGCCCGGAGGACGGCGGGCCGCACAAGGTCAAGCCGGCGGTGTTCCGCTCGCAGGCGGGCTTCGCCGAGCGGCCGGAGCGCGACGGCGTGTGGATCGACGGCGCGACGGTGCACGGCCATTTCGGCGGCAAGACCTACAGCCTGACCGAAGCCGATGGCCGATTGCGCTATGCGGGAGCGGACTTCGACATCACGCTCGAGAAGGCGTGCCTGGACGGGCTCATGCCCCAGCGAATCGAGGGCACGGCGGCGCAGCCGGTGGATTTGCGCTGGCTGGTGGTGATGGGGTGGCTGGCGCGCGGGCTGGCG
>CAIXAA010000497.1 GCA_903917305.1 uncultured Myxococcales bacterium
CCGCCTTCCTTGCCGAGCGCATCGCCGCGCACCAGCGCCCACTTGTGCCCATCCGGGTCCAGCACCACGGCCTTGGGCTGCGCGACGCCGGTCACCAGGATGATGAGCTTGTACTTGTCCAGCGCCGCCTTGGTCAGCGGCGTGTCGTCGATCGGCGCCTGCGCCTCGCCGTTCACTGCGCTCGCGGTCTCGACCGGCTGCTCGATGATGGGCTTTTCGACAAAGCGCACCAGCCCCGGCAGCATCGGATTGGTGATGCCTTCGATCGACTGCTTGGCGTATGCCTCGAACATCGGCGCGATGGGCTTCCACTTCGGGTTCTCGCCCAGCACGGTGAACTCGTCGGACTCCGCGGTCTTGGGCGCTTCTTCCTTCTTGGCTGCCGCCTTGTCGCCTTCGGGCCACAGCGTCTTCTTCTTGGCCTCTTCGCCGCCGCCGCCGCACGCAGTCAGGATCCATGCGAGGCCGAGCACGACGGCCAGCCCGCGCCCACGGCGCGTCGCAAAGGATCCTCCTGCCTGCGTTGCCACTTCGCGCATCAAGTCCTCTTCTTCTTGTACTTCGCCGCCGCCGGCGTCCCGGGAATCTGCACCGCCGGCTTGCCGGTCCAGATGAACGCGTAGGCCGTGAACGTCGCCCGCACCAGCGTGTGCTTGCGCGACAGCTCCGCCAGTTCGATCTGGTCCAGCCGCTGCTGCTCCGGCGTGATGGTCGAGCTGCTCTTGCGCGCCTCGGGCGGGCGGCTCGCGGCCAGTTCCGCACTCATCTTCGAGCCTTCCGGTGACAGCTGCGTCAGCGTCAGCTCGCGCACGTTGATCACCCGGCGCTCCTGCCCGGAGTACTTGCGCAGGAACTCGATCAGCTGCAGCGTCGTGCCTTCGACCACCATCTTGATCGGAATGGCATTGTACAGATCCTGGCTCTGTTCGGGCAGCCGCTCGAAGCGCTCGATGGACAGGCCCAGGCCGCGCGCGTCCGCCTGCATCGTGTCGATGAAATCGGGGATCTCATCGGCCGCCGGCAGCATCTTGCGGTTTTCCTTGTCTTCTTCCAGCAGCTTGTCCTTGAGCTTGCGCAGGCGCTCCTGCTCCTCCACGGACGCCGACGACCCGAGCTGTCCGACCTCGTCATCGATCTGCTTGAGCGCCTTGCGCTGCGTATCTCCGCGCGCCAGCTCCGGATCCACGGCCAGGAAGTACATGCCCACCGCAAGCACGGCCAGCGCCGCCGCGATGACGGCAGCCTTCTGGCTTGGGGGCAGCTTCATGAACTGGTCCACGACTTGCAGCTCCTAGTTTGCGCTCGGCAGTGGTTCGTTGGCGGACGGAGCCGGCGCCGGCGGCGCATCGACCGCAGGTGGGGCATCCGGCAGGACAAGCCTGGCTTCCGGCGGTGCAGGCGGCGGCGGCGCGGGCGCAGGCGCCTCGGGCTTGGGCGCCTTGACCGGCACGACGGGTGCCGCATCCGGACCCGGCGCCGCGTCGTGCGTCGCGATCACGTCGGGCGTCTGGCTGCCCGTCGCCTCCGCTTTCGCGGCCTTGGGCGCCGCGGCTGCCGGCTGCGCGGCGTGCTCGGGCGCCGCTGCACCGGCGTCGGCGCCAGACGCGGCATCCCCGGTCGGTCCGGCGTCGCCATCGGCCGCAGCGGCAGC
>CAIXAA010000498.1 GCA_903917305.1 uncultured Myxococcales bacterium
AGACCCGTGTTCATCGCCGCATACACGACGCCCGCGCCGATGGACGGCGGCGTGCCATCCGGCGAACCGTCGATGACCTTCTGCCAGCGCGGCGTCGCCTGCAGGCCATCCTTGCCGAACGCCGTCACGACCGCGCTGTTGCCGACCGAAATGCTGCCGCCGACGACGTAGACGCTGCCGTCATCGTCCTTGGAAGGCACGGTCAGCGTCTGCTTCATGTCGGTCAGCGTGGACACCACGCCCGTCTTGGACACCGAGACGAGTTGCTGACCGCGCGCCACGAGGAGCTGGCCGTTCTCGATGGCGACCGGCGGCCACTCGATGTTGGCGCTGCCGAGATTGGCGGTGTAGATCGGCGTGCCGAACTCCCCGCAGAGCATGACGCCGCCCTCGCGGTGGCAAGCGTTGTCGCTGCCACAACCGGCAAGGCTGGCTCCAGCCATCGCCAGGACCGCCCACGTGCCCATCCAGATCTTGCGCATCTCGCCCTCCGCCTCGTGCTTTGCCCTGAAACCTTGATTCTTTCTGACGATCCGTCCCACCCTGGCGAACCGTCTCCGCTGTCGCGACAGCCACCCCAGCGCTACCGCGTCCACCCTACAGAAGTCCGGTCACGCTTACAAGTCCAAATCAGCGCGCAGACATGGCTGGATTCACGCGGATTTTCCTCGCCTGCATCATCCGCGTCGCAGCCACCGCTGGAGCCGCCGGTCGACCGCGCGCGGCAGTCCCGGCATCTTGAGCAGCACGCCAAGCACCAACACGATCAGCATCCACGCCGACCCGGCGACGGCCAGCCGCAGCAGATAGCCGATGCGCGGCGCCACGAAGATCGGCGCGCACACCCGGTCCATGAGCAACGCGGCCAGACCCGCCAGCACCGCCACGGCGAGCCCGCGCAGGACGCCGACCAGCAACGGGCGCAGCGCGAGCCCCAGGCGGGCGCGGCACAGGGCCGCCAGCGTCAAGGCTTGGGCCAACATGCCGATGGTGCCAGCGGCCGCGAGGCCGACGATCTCCCAACGCGAAAAGTATTTGTAGATCGGCAACATGGCCAACGTCACGGCCGTCGTCGCCAGCATCGGCCGCCACGTGTCGCCGGTCGCGTAGAGGGCGCGCGAGAGCACCGACTGCGCGCCCCAGGCGGCAATGCCGAAGGCCAGCGGCACCAGCGCCGCGGCGGTGCGCACTGTGTCCGCCTGATGGAAGTGCCCATACTCGAACAGGATACCCACGACGGGTTGCGACAGCGCCGCCAACGCGGCGGACAGGACCAGCGAGAGCCCGACGACGGCGGCGAGGGAACGCGCCAGGACGTCGGACAGCTCCTCGCGCTTGTGCTCGGCGAAGAGGCGCGCGATGAAGGCGCCCGTCGCCTGGCCGGTCGCGGTGCCCAAAAGGCCAATCGGAACAAGCATGACGCGCCGGGCCATGGCGAGCCAGGAGATCGAACCGGGCGCGAGTTGGCTGCCGAAGTAGCGGCCGATCCACTCGTCGACGGTCGTGAGGCTGACGCCGATCATGAGCGGCAGGGCGGTCCACAGGAAGGCGCGGATCTCCGGGTCGCTCGGCCGCCAGGTGAAGCGATACTGCAAGCGATTCCGGGCCATCCACGCGGGCACGGCCAGCCCGCCCACCGCCGCGCCGCACAGTGCGCCGTAGCTGAAGCCTTCGATGTGGCCGCTGCGACTGCCGATGACGCCGCCGGCGATGATGCCGAAATTGTAGAGCAAAGGCGTCAGGGCGACGCTCTTGAAGTCCTGGCGCGCCATCGTGCAGGCTTGGACGAGGCCGCCGGTCAGGAAGAACAGCTGCGCCGGCAGGACGATGCGCGTCAGGTAGGTGGTCTGTGCGATGCGCTCGGGCGTAAAACCATGAAACAACGTTCGAACGGCCGGTTCGGCGAACGCTTCGGCCAGCCCCACGAGCACGACCGCGGCGACCAGCATCGCGGTAAAGATCATCGAAAACGTATGGTTGGAAGGCAACATCTCGCCGGCCGGCGGCGGCTCCTTGGCCTCCTGGGCGTAGAGCGCGGCCATGCGCGGCATCAAGGACACGCTCAGCGCGCCACCCGCCAGCAGGTAGTTGAGCATGTCCGGAACGGTGAACGACGCCTGGTAGACGTCGGTCAACCCATTGGCGCCAAAGTGGTAATTGATGAGCCAGTCGCGCCCGTAGCCGAGGATGCGCGAGAGCAGGTTGCTGGCGCCCAGCAGGAGGGCAATGGTGCGGATGCGAAGGGCAACGTCCTGGGTCATGGCGCCGGAGCATAGCTTGGTGACGTTGGAGGGCTAGTAAGTTGCTCGGGCTCGGGCCTGAAGATTCTTGCGCTCGCCCGGATCCACGGCAACATTCGCGCCATGCAGATCTCCCACGCCCTTCTCCTAGGCATCGTCGAAGGCTTGACCGAGTTCATCCCGGTCTCCTCCACCGGCCACATGATCATCGTCGACAACTGGCTCGGCGGCGGCGGCGGCGAGGGCGACAAAGCCTTCGAAATCGTCATTCAAGGCGGCGCCCTGCTCGCCTGCATCGCCTACTATCTGCCTGTTCTGAAACGGCATCTGCTCGACATGCCGGCCGGTGTGCCCAACGTGCCCGTGCACCAGCGCAAGTTGTTGCGCCACCTGCTGATTGCCGCGGTGCCCGCGCTGGCGCTCGGACTGGTCGCCGGCAAGCAAATCAAGGCCTTGCTGTTCGCGCCGGCGCCTGTCGCGGCCGCGCTTGCGGTCGGCGGCGTGCTGATGATCGCCCTCGATCTGCTGATGAAAGGTCGCGCCACGCGCCACTCGGTGGAAGACGTCGACTGGCAGACCGCATTGCGCATCGGTTTCTACCAGTGCCTCGCGCTCATTCCCGGCACGTCGCGCTCCATGGCCACGATTGCCGGCGGCGAGCTGTGCGGCCTCGATGCCCGCGCCGCCGCCG
>CAIXAA010000499.1 GCA_903917305.1 uncultured Myxococcales bacterium
AGGCCCAAGACATCATCGGAATACCAATTTAGGCGGTAGCTGTGCAGGATGGCCTTCCACAACCCATAGACTGCATAGGCGATGTACGTCTTGCCGGTGTTGTTCGCACCGATGATCACAGTCAGCCGACGCAGGTCCAATGTTGCGTTGCCAATCGGCCCCAGGTCTCTGATTTGTAGTAGCATTCCGCTCTTCCCCTGCGTGGCTAGAAAGACTACTCGGACAGGCGCGGCCTTATCGGGTCGCGGAACCGCGGCGAGGAGCGCCCATGCGCACGAGAAGCTAGTGCATCGAACCTTGACTGTCCAGTTCGACCACGGCCGTCCGCTGGCCGCGCTATCGGCTCTTCTGTTTGCTCCACCGCGCAACACTAGACGCATTCATGGGTATAAGACAGATGACCGGGCACCTACGCCCGCATCGTCCACTTCCAAGGAGCTGTACCTCATGAACATCAAGATCCTCCGCCTCGGCCACTCCGCCCGCCACGTTGAAGCCGCTGCTGGCACCACCATCGGCGAACTGCTGGAGCACGAAGACCTCTCCAGCTCGGGCTACGCCCTCTCGGTCAACGGCCTGGGCGCCAGCAACTCCACCGCCCTGGCCGAAGGCGACGTCATCACGCTGGTCCCGAAGGTCGAGGGCGGCGTTCGCTGAACCTTCCACCACTGCTGCCTGCCGAACCTGTCTCCGGTTCGCCGGGGGCGGTTCGGAGGCGGCCAGGAGCCCACGATGCACCCTTGCCACTCCAACATGCAGCCCTTCCTCGCGGATCTGGAACAGCGAATCGGTCTGCCCATCACCTACCAGCGCTGGTCTTCGCGCTACGCGGAGTTCGCGCCGTTCAAGAAGGAGATCGAGGTCTTCGGCCCCAACACGGGCACGCCCAGCCCGTTCGACCTGCCCTACCGCGACGAGGTGCGCACGGGCGATGTGACCCACTCCATGCCCCAGACGGGCGAGCCCATCGTGCTGCTGCACGGTGACAACACCTACAAGGTCGCCGCGGTGAACGGTCGCCGCATCACCTTGGCCTTTGACCTGGAGCGCATCTTCGAGAACCCCGGCGACATCCAGCCCGGGCTCATCCTGGAAGCGGTCCTGGCTGTCGCGTGCGAGAAGGCAGCCCAGCACGTCACCGCGTACGACTGGAAGGCCGAGTCCGACCGGTTCGTGGCTTGGAACGTGCAGGGCACCGATGCCCAGGTGGCGGGCTGGCGGGTCAACATCCGCGACAACGAGCATGAACTCGAACGGTTGTTCTCGATGGTCGCGGCGTTGACCCGCAAGAACGCGGACCTGCGCGAGCTGATCGGCACGACATCGGCGAGCACGAAGAAGGAGCGCGAGCTGCGGGCGGCCGAGGAGTTCGGCGGCCTGGTCAAGATGTTCCCGGCGCCGGTCGAGACGTTCGACGTCGAGCATGGTCAGCTGGTGGTCCGCCTGCGGCCCATCACGCTGGAGGACGACGGCTGCGAGTACGAGATGGGGCGCTTCACGCTCCAGATCAGCAACGAAGCCGTGCGGATCTACAGCGACACCGGCAACCGCTACCCGCACCCGCACGTGTCCAGCGACGGCGTGCCGTGCTGGGGCAACCTCGGGCCGAGCATCGCCAGGCTTCTGGGCGAGCGGCAGTATGCGGGGCTGATCGCGGCCATCATCGAGTTCCTGCACAGCTACAACG
Source organism: uncultured Myxococcales bacterium (assembly GCA_903917305.1). Classification (GTDB taxonomy): domain Bacteria; phylum Myxococcota_A; class UBA9042; order UBA9042; family UBA9042; genus CAIXAA01. Next base: position 1,688 of record CAIXAA010000499.1, read on the forward strand.
AGCGCGACGCCTACCGCCGCATCGAGCACTGGGATCCCGATCACGAAGACGACGAGTAGCCGTCGGTCCCACAACTGGAAGCCCTGGCTCCCGCCGATTGCCGCCGGGGGCTGGGGCTTCGTCATTTGGAGCAACCCATGAAAATCAAGACCGGTCTCTGCGTCCGCATCGACGCCGAGGCCTTGGAGCGGATCTGGCAGTGGACCGCGCTGGCCAAGGGCGAGTTCTCGTGCCTGGCCCTCGCGGACGACAGCCTGCTCGTCCACGGCGTGCAGCTGTTCGACCAGACCTGCACCCAGGCCAGCACGGAGCTTGACCAGGACGCGCTCGCCAAGTTCCTGTGCAAGCAC
>CAIXAA010000500.1 GCA_903917305.1 uncultured Myxococcales bacterium
CGCGAGCGCAGGACATCGAACACCGTCGCCGCGCCACGCGCAAAAGCCAGCGTTCTCAGCCGCAACGCCTCCGCCACCGCGGGCGCCAGCACGTCGCGCAGCACGGCTTCCTCTTCGCGCGTGTGCTCGACCTCGTGCCATGCCATGGCTAGGCGATGCGCAGCGTCCAGGCTGGCTTGCGTCTCATCGGCGCGCGCCCTCTCGGTCTCCGCGGCCGCTTGGGCGGTCAAGCGCTGGCCTTTGTCGAACGCCGACCAGCGCAGGCCAAACGTGCCCGCGACCACCACGCGTCCGGCCGAGTCGCGCTGCAGCGCCGCACCCAGCGAGAACGCCGAACCGTGCATCGCCTCTGCCTCCACCGTCCGCGCCTTCTGCGCCGCGACCTCCAGCCGGCGCAGCACGACCTCGGGCAGCTTCTGGACATTCGCGGCTGCTCGCTGCCATTCGGCGCTGTCCGGCAGGCCCGGCTCCGGCGGCGCGCCGTCCGCGGTCGGCAACGGCTCCGGCGCGCGGCCCACTTCGTGCGCCAGCAACACCGCGAGATCGTGCTGATCTCCCTCCAACCGCACCGCACGCTGCGCGACTTCGCCGCGCCACGCCTTGGCGTCCGCCGCGTCCGCCATCGTCGTCTGGCCGCGCGCCGCCGCCCGTGCCACGGTCGTCTCGAACTCTTGCGCCAGCACCAGCTCCCGCTGCGCCTGCGCCAGCATCTGCTGCGCCGTCCACAGCGCCAGCCATGCGTGCCCCGCGACCAGCCGCTGGTTCAGGGCGCGCGCCCGTACCTCGACGGCCATCACTTCGCGCTCGCGCTTGGCCGCGCCGCGCCGCGCCTGCCCCAAACCTGCAAGATTCCATGATTGTTGCGCGCCGAGCTGCAACTCCGGCCCGACGCCGCCGGTCACCGCCATGCCGGGAGCGATCGTGATCTCCGGATTGCCGGTCGCCGCGGAGATCTGCCCGTCCTGGTCCGTCCGCACCCGCAGCGCCTGCCGAGCGCCTTCGATGCCAGGCGTGTTCGTGCTCGCCGTCAGCGCTTCGTCGAAGCCCAGTGCGCACACGGTCCGGGCGCACAGCAGGCTGAGGCAGAAGGCGAGGGAAAGGCTACGGCGCATCAAGTGTCCAGGCGACGGCAAGGCGGGGCGAGCGGGAAGGTCGAGCCTGAGGAAATTCTCAGGCTTCTCCATGAACTCCGTGGCATCCTCACACTTCTGCAACGGCGAAACAAGCGCGGTTTGCCGGTTGTGTCGCAGCGCGGGCTTCGTCAAGATGTGTGGCCGGGCCACGCCTTTCCCGCGCCGCCGTCAGGACGCCATGCACCACCGATTCCTTCCGCTTGCAGCTTGCCTGCTTTTCGCCTGTTCCACGCCGCCTGCCAGCGGTTCCAGCGCCCCGGCCGATGGCGCCGCCTCGAAGTTCGGCGATGGCTATTCCGCCCCGGATTCCGCGACCGCCACCGATGCCGTCGGCGACGTGCCGGTGCTCGCGGACGGCGCCTCGTGCGTGGAAGGCACGTCGATCTGCCACAACGACATGCTCGCCAAGACCTGCGTCGGCGGGCAGTGGCAGCTCAAGGAGAACTGTCCGGAAGGCAAGATCTGCTACCAGGGCGCCTGCGCCACGCCCGGCAACTGCGAGCCAGGCTCGTCGCAGGGGTGCGGCGGCTACACGACCGAGCTGGTGTGCTCCGACGATGGCA
>CAIXAA010000501.1 GCA_903917305.1 uncultured Myxococcales bacterium
CTGCTGGATGTCCGTCGCCATGTTCCCTCACTCCTCTTGTTTCGCACCAGCGGCCGCGGCCTTGGAGGCCTTGTGAATCAAGCATTCACAAGGCCTCTTCCCAATGTTCGGGCAGTTGCAACGTCGTCTCGCCGACCACGGCCCAGAAGTCCGGCGCCGGCTCGCGGCGCCAGCGCGTCGGCTCGCCGGTGCGCGGGTGGCGACACTGCAACAGCGCGGCGTGCAGGGCAATCCTGGGGGGCTGACCCGCCGGCGTCGGCAGCGGGTCGCCGTACAGCGCATCGCCCACCAAGGGCCCCAACGCCCAGCCAAGGTGCAGCCGCACTTGGTGGGTACGGCCGGTCTCGAGCGTGACGCGCACCAGCGCCAGGCGGTGCTTCTCGTCAAAATCCAGCGGAATCACGTGGCTGCACGCCGGCATGCCGGTCGGATCGAGGGTCATCACGCCCGGCGCACGCTCGGCAATCGGCTCCTCGATCGTCTGCGCCACCACCGGCACCGCCGTCCGCACGATCGCGAGGTAGCTGCGCCGCGCCGTGTGATCGCGGAACTGCTCCGCCAGGCTCGCGGTCGCCACGCCGTTGAGGCCGTAGACCACCAGCCCGGAGACGTCGCGGTCCAGCCGGTGCACCTCGCCCAGGCGCGGCGGCGTGCCGCCCTCCTCGGCCAGCAGCTTGCGCACGCGCTTGCTCAGCGCATCGCCCCCGCGCGGCGGCGGCTGCGTGGGGAGCCCCGCCGGCTTGACCACCACCAGCAAGTCCGCGTCGCGGTGCAGCACTTCCAGATCGCCGCCGCCAATGCCGGTGCGATCCGGCGCCGCGGGCAGCACGCGGATGTGCTCACCAGCCTTCACGGTCTGGCCGGGCAGCGTGCAGCGGCGACCGCCGATGTAGGCAGCTCCGTCCTCGATCATGCGGCGGGCTTGGCCGCGCGTGCACGCAAGGGTGCGAGCCAGAAGGACATCCAGGCGGACGCCTTCGTGCTCATCGGCGGCGGTGAGTTCGCACAGGACTGGCACAGGCGGCATGAATCCTCAGGATCCGCGGCGAGGAACCCGCCGGGGCGCGCATCTTATCCGGGCGGCGCCGAATCGAAAACCGCCCGGGCAGGTAGGCAAGACAAGACGTGTGACGTAAACTGACTGCGGTCTGTTTCGACCGGTGTGTGACTTGAGCTCGACCTTCGCCATCGAACCTGACGTTCCTCGCGACTCGCTGGCCGCCGCCGAAGGCGCCCAGTGGGCCGCGGCGCGTCGCAATGCGGTGCTGAGCCTGCCCGTCGACGAGCGCCTGCAAGGGCTGTTTGCCAGCCTGCGCGGCCTGGACGAGCTGCTCATCGCCTGGGAGAGCGGCGATGACCGCGCCGCGCTGCTCGACGATCGCGACCTGTCCGACGCCACCGAAGACATCGCCATCGAGCTGGGCGCCGACGAGATCAGCGAGGCGGAACGCCCGGATCCAGTCGCCGCGTTCGTCAAGTCCGGCAACCGCGAGCGCCATGCGATGGCCAACGCCGAGACGATCGTCCTGTCCGGCCCGGATGTGCGCCGCAAGATCCGCCACAAGCAATCGGTGCTGCCGTCGTACATGGCGCAGGTGCTGTACGAGGACATCGGCGCGCTGTTCGAGATCGGCGACCGTGAAGGCGCGCTGGTCTCGCTGGAGCGCCTGCTGACGGTCGCGCCGGTGACGCCGCAGATCGAGACGTTCCTGAGCCACAACGAAGCGCGGCTGCTCGAGTATTACGAGAGCGTGCTGGGCCCGTGGACGCGCGTGGTGCGGATGCGCACCTCCGACAGCCCGATGCCGGCCGCCTACTTTCGCTTCGAGAAGATGGCGACGGTGGTCAAGCTGATCGATGGCCGGCGCACGCTGAACGCGGTGCTGGCGGAGTGCGGGCTGCGCAAGATCGAGGCGTGCGCCGTGCTGTCGCAGCTGGCGCGGTCGGCTAGCTTGGATCTGGGCGAGAAGCACTAGAGATCGATGCGCAAGATCGCGCTGCCCGGCTCCTGAACAAGCAAGACTTCTGGGCGAATCCGGCCGATGCGGCCGGACCGGGCTGCGGGTCCGCTTCGCGGACTCGAGCCGCGTTCCGCGTCTCGACCCTTCGGGCCAGCATCCCTTTCGCGATGTCATCCGAACTCTGGCACTGGTCGCGAAAGGGACCGTTACCCGCAGGGCGGAGACACCGCAGGTGGCTCCGTCGCGCGCAGCGCGATAGGGC
>CAIXAA010000502.1 GCA_903917305.1 uncultured Myxococcales bacterium
CCGCACCGCCGCCTGCGCGAAACCTCGCACTGATGTTCGGCATCGCGCTCGTGCTGCGCCTGGCTTTTGCGGCGGCGTTCCACGAAGGCCAGATCCTGCAACCGGGCACGCTGGTGCGCCACGTCAGCATCGCGCGCAGCCTCATGGCCGGCCACGGCTTGCAGCAGGAGCAGCGCACGCCCCCGAACGCGACGCGCCCGCAGGACGGCGAGGTCACGCTCAACGATCCGGGTGTGTGGGGCCCGCTGGACCCGACCAACCTCGATCGGCCCACGATTTCGGACAGCGTGGGCTACGGCGTGCTGCTCGCGGCGGTCTGGACGCTCACGGGCGCGTCGTTCCTGCCGGTGATCTTGCTGCAAGCGCTGCTGGATGCGCTGTGCGCGCCGGCGCTGGCTGGCATCGCGACCACGCTGAGTGGCGACAAGCGCCTCGGTCGGGCGACGGGCTGGACCTACGCCTTGTTGCCGCCGCTGGCCCGCGTCGCCGTCAATCCGCACCGCGACGCGTGGGCGCTGTTCGGCATGGTGCTGGGTCTCTGGTTCCTGCTGCGCCACGTGCGCAAGGACAAGGGCTCGCCGCTGTTCAGCCCGGCGCTGCTGGGCGCCACGCTGTGCGTGGCCGTGGGCACCTGGCTGCGGCCGCCGATGCTGGCGCTGGCCGTGGTGACGCCGCTGCTGTTGCTCGCGCATCCGGATCTGCCGCGGCGCCGCGTGCTGGCGGGCGGGCTGGCGTTCTTCGTCGGCGCCCTGCTCTTCGTCGGCCCGTTCATGGCCTACAACCAGCGCGTCTGGGGCAAGCCGTGGATGATGGTCAGCGGCCTGGGCCAGTGGGAGAGCTACGGCGAATTCCCCAATCCTTACGGCAATGCCAACTCCGATGTGGCGGCCGGCGCGTACGTGGCCTCGCAGCCGAACCCGCCGCCCTCGCTGACGCCCGCGTGGGACGCCGTGCTGCTGCGCCGCGTCCACGAGATCGACGCCGCCGACCCGACGCTCAAGCACCGCAATGCCCTGAAACGACTGCCGCAACTGTTCGCGTCGGGCTTTGCGGACGTCGTCGCCGTGCCGCCTGAGGCGCGCATGAGCGTCTGGATGGCCACGCCCGGCCACACGCGCCTGGGCTACCTGCGCGCCTATCCGCTGCTGTCGCTGGTGCGGTTCTGCCTGAGTCCGCCGTTCTGGGTGCTCGTGTTCACCGGCGTCTGGCTGCTGCGGCGGTCCTGGCGACGCCTGCTGGTTTTCGCCGCAGCGCCGGCGTATTCGACCCTCTACTGCGCCTACTCGCACTTCGAGAACCGCATCATCGTCGTGGGTCTCTGGGGCGCCGCCCTGTTCTTCGCAGCGGCGCTCCTCGCCGCGAGCGACTTCTGGCGCGCCCGGCGGAGGGCGGCTTGAGCGAAGCAGCGCGCCCCGCCACCTTGCCCGACGGCCTGCACCGCGGCCTTTTCGCCCGCAAGATCCCAAGCCTGGACGGTTTCCGCGCACTGGCCGCCTGGAGCGTCGTCGGCTACCACACCCACATCCTCCCCACGCCGGGCGACCTCGGCGTGCTCGGGTTCTTCGTCCTGTCCGGCTTTCTCATCACCTGGCTGTTGCTCGCGGAGCAGGAGCGCAGCGGCGAAATCTCCATCAAAAGCTTCTACATCCGCCGTGTCCTGCGCATCTTCCCGGCCTACTACGCCTACTGGATCGTGGCCGTGGTGTCGATGGCGCTCGTGATGCCACAGGTCCCGTGGCGCTCCACCTGGGCCGCCTTCTTCTACTTCTCCAACTACGACGCGGCCTTGAACGGTACCAGCACCTCCGCGCTCAGCCACGCGTGGTCCCTCGGCATCGAGGAGCAGTTCTACCTCGTCTGGCCCGCCCTGTTCCTCTGGCTCGGCCGCCGCGGCGTGCGCATCGAACACGCGCTGCTGTGGGTCATCGCCGGCGTGTGGATCAACCGTTGGTCGATGATGCTCTTCTATCCGAATCTCAACTGGTTGCAGATGGCGTTCGACATGCGCTGCGACCACCTCTTCATCGGCTGCTGCACCGCGGTCGCCGTGCGTCGCGGCGCCGTGCCCTGGCTCTGGCGCTGGCTGTGCGACCGCCCGTGGAAGCTGGCGCTGACGTTCGCGGCGCTCACCGCGTCGCAGCTGGCCATCGGCTGGACCGGGTCCGAGCACATGGTCATCGCCGACTACTGCATCCAGCCGGTGCTCTTCGCGGCAATCATCTTGCAGATTGTGCACTTCGCGGATCACTGGAGCTGCCGTTGGCTGAGCAGCAAGCCGATGGCGTGGCTGGGCGCGATGTCCTACTCGACCTACCTGTGGCAGCAACTGCCGACCGCCATGAGCCGCACCACGCTGGAGCACTGGCCGGTGCCGGCGCGCCTGGCGGTGGCGTGCGGCGGTTCGCTGGCGATGGCCTGCGGGTCCTACTACCTGATCGAAAAGCCGTTTCTGCGCTGGAAGGAGCGCATCGCGGCGCGGCCGGCCATCGCCTGAAGCGCGGCGCGGCGAACGCTCAGGCCGCGGCTTCGGCCGCCTCGGCGGGCTTCTGCTCCAACTGCCAAGGATCTTCGAGCACCGAGCGCACGACCTTGCCGATGACCGCGATCTGCTGACCGTCGATGAAGCGGTGGTCCAGCGTCGCCGTCAAGGTAAACTGCGGTCGTATCACGAGCTTTCCGTCCGCTACCGCCGGCCGGTCCGTCACGGCGCCCACGAGCAGCAGCACGGGCACGCGGGCAAACGGCGTGAACGGCGCGAACGCCTCCTCGATGCCGAACATGCCGACGCTGGTCACGATGCAGGAGCCGAAGGGAAAGGCCTCGAGCCCCAACCCCTTGACGCTCACGCCCACCGCCGCCGTCAGCCAGCCGATGAAGAACAGGATCGGCCGCAGCAGCCAGGTCGGCAGCGCGCGCAACAGGCCCTTGCTCTTCTCGAATTCTTCGTCCTGGCCGGCGCGCAGCTTCTCGGAGCGGCGGCGCAGCTCCTGCGCCACCTCCGTGACCGGTCGCCGATCCAGGTGCTCGATCTTGACCTTGGCGAGGTCCTTGCCGCCTTCCAGCGCCACGAGGTACGTCACGTCCACGCTCTGGAACGGCTCGAAGCGGCCGAACACGATGCGACCGTTGAGGTCCGGCGCCTGCGCCATCGCCATCGCCACGGCCTTGCCGACCAGGTGCGTCACGCTGACCTTCTCGCCCGTCGTCGCCTTCAAGTGCTCGATGTAGGCGAGCGTCTGCGTCGCATCGATCGTCAGCTTGCCGAAGATCGTCCCTTCACTCGCGGCATTCCACGTTGCAATCGCGAGCTTGCGCCGCGTCGACATCTGCGCCATCTGCACCCCCTCGGGCCGCTGAGCCCAGGCGGCAGCGTGTGGCAGGGCGGCGAGAAGGTCAACGACATTCCCGTCAGGCCGTCGGCCCGGTCACCAGCGCGAAGGTTGCGCCTTGCGGATCGGCCAGTTGCGCGATGCGGCCGCCGCCCGGGATGTCCTGTGGGCCCATCAACAGCCGGCCGCCGGCGGCCTTGC
>CAIXAA010000503.1 GCA_903917305.1 uncultured Myxococcales bacterium
CAATCCGTGCTGATGGGCACGCCCTACTACATGGCACCGGAGCAACTGCTCGGTGCCGACGTCGACCACCGGGCAGACATCTACGCGCTCGGTGTGGTGTTGTTCCGCATGTTGGCAGGGGTGTTGCCGTTCTCTGAAGGCAACATCTTCGCCGCGCACGCCATCGAGCCGGTACCGGATCCGCGCAAGTTCAATCCGGTCGTGGCCCCGGCTGCGGTCGCGGTCGTGCGCAAGATGATGGCCAAGCAGCCGGCGCAGCGTCCGATGGACTGCCGCAGTGCCGCTGTGGAGCTCTACCACGCACTGTTCGTGGATCGCGGTGGCGTTCTGTAGCGCCCGAGCCCCACGCCGCGCACCTCCGCTCTCGCCTCTCCGGGCTGCCGATCCTTGCGTCGCCCCGTTTCCGTGACGACTTCAGACCGGCAGCCCGACCGCGACGTTACGGAGCGCTCGGCACGGTAGTCGAGCGGCCCTTGGTGGTGCCCTTCTTGGCCGGCGCCGTAGTGCCCCGACGGGCGGCTGCGGCGGTCGTCCGCGTGGTCCGCGCGGCGGCGGCGCTCGTGCGACTCGCGTGACTGTGCTCCCCGCCCTTGCGACCGGCGGCCGCGGCGAGCTTGTGGTCCTGCGAGAAGCTGCGCTTCTCCGGCGGCACGCTCTGGCCTCCCTTACTCGCGATCTCCCGCTGCTTTTTGGCATCCATCGCTGCGAACCCGCGCAGAGCGGGCTTTGAGGTACGTGACTTGGCGGGCATGATTACCTCCCCCGGTGCAAACCGGCTGCGCGTCACTGCGCCGCTGCGGCGCCAACGCCGCCGGTGGTCCGGGCGGTCCGCCTGCAAAGGCGGCCCTTGGTTGCGCTTTCACTGTCTGTGTAGCGCATGGGCCGCCCCTCCGGCCAGTCGCGGTGCCAAATGAGGCGCAATGTCGAGCAGATGCCCTGCGACAACAGGAGGATGCCCAGCGGCCCCGCATGCACGCCGGACCCAGCCTGCTACTTCGAACATGCCGAAGTGACAGCGGCCAGCGCCTGAACCAGGGGATGCGACTTGCCGGTCATGGAATCCGGCACGAGTTTCCCGGTCTTGCGCAGAAGCGTCCGAAGTGCGGCCGGCTGCAGGGTCGGCTTGCAGGACAGCACCAGCGCCGCCACGCCAGCAGCCACCGGCGATGCCTGCGAAGTCCCTGACATCTGCGCCGTCTTGCCACCAAGCCCTGCCGCCGTGACGATCGCGCCGGGGGCGACCAGATCCAGGCTCGCGCTGCGGTTCGAGAAGCAGGTCATCTGGAGGGGCGCCGTCGTCGTGTCGGAGCACAAGCCGGGGTAGAAGCGCGGCCCGACATTCGCGTCGTAGACCGCGCCCACCGAGACGACGTCGGACACGCACGCGGGCGCGGAGAGTCCGGAGGTGGCGCCGTCATTGCCAGCCGCAGCGAACACGCTGACCTTCTTGGCCTTGAGCAACTGGACCGCTTGGGCCGTCGCCGGCTGGCTCGCGTCGCACTTGCTGGCGTAGACGTTGGAGGAGCCCAAGCTCATGTTGACGACGCGCACATTCAGCTCGACCGCGTGCTGCGCCACCCAGTCCAGTCCGGCGACGATGTCGGAGTCGTAGCCGCTGCCGTTCTTGCCGAGCACGCGCACAGCGACGATCTGGCTGCCGGGCGCCATGCCGGGCGCCGCCACGACGCCATTGCCGGCGATGATGCTGGAGACGTGGGTGCCGTGGCCGTTGTCGTCCTTCGCGCTGCTGCCGCTGTCCGTGTTGCCGGGAGCGCAAGCGCCCGTCGCAAGACACTTTTCCGCCGCGACGCGCCCGGCGAGGTCCGGATGCGTGGCCTCGATGCCGCTGTCGATGACCGCGACGCGCACGCCCTTGCCGGTCACGCCGAACTGCTTGCGCGCCTGCGGCGCCTGCACCAACGCCGCAGTTTGCGCCAGGTTGGCCGCCACGGTGCCATCGCGCCAAACGGCCGCGACCTCCGGCAGGGTCCTGAGGATCCCGATGCCCTGCACCGTCGCGACGCCCGCCAGCGCCGAGACGAGGCCGTAGCGCCGCACCAGACGGAAATCCGCTTGCGGCAGGCGCTGGAGCACCGCCGCTTGCACGCGCGCGACCGCGGCTTCCCGTCCCGGATCATCCAACTGCGCAGGATCGTGCAGATAGACGACGACGCGCACCGTACCCTCGCGCCGCGCCGCGCTGGCCACCGGGTCGGCATCGTCCACCGCTGGCGGTGCCGCCACGACCGCCGCCGCCGCCAGCACCGGATTCCCCGCCACGCTGTGCTTGGGCGCCGTGGGGCCGGACAGAGCGGCCGGATCCGCGGCACACGCAACCATCAGGAAACCGGTCAAGATCGCTACACTCCACTGCGTCACCATGGGCCAATCCTCCTGCACCCGCGGGTGCCATTGCGCCGCCATCAGCAGCGGGCGCGGCAACGCAAGGCAGGATCCGTGCCAGCCTCGGCACGGAACCAGGGTTCGCAAGTTCGCGTGTGTATTCAAATGACTGGAAAGCAACACCGGCCGGCTTCAAGTCAGCGGCCAGGTCTCAGTCCCGGTCTCAGTCGCAGTCTCGGTGAGACCTCACTCGACCTCGGGCTCTTCCTCGCCCAGCTTGCGGTACAGCGTGCGCCGGTCGATGCCCAGGACCCGCGCCGCGCGCGCTTTGTTGCCATTGGTCGCCTGCATGACCTTGCGGATGTACGCCCTTTCGACGTCCGCCAGGCTGCTGCCGACCGCGGCCGCCATGTTGAGGAAGGGCGGCTCGCCCATCTCGCTCACAAGTCGCAGATCTGGCAGCAGGATCGTGTCGTGTTCCGCCAGCGCCACCGCGCGCTCGATCTGGTTGGCCAGCTCGCGCACGTTGCCGGGCCACTGGTAGGCCAGCAGCC
>CAIXAA010000504.1 GCA_903917305.1 uncultured Myxococcales bacterium
CTGGCCGGCGCCGAACCGGAACATGCCAAGGAATACAAGGAGCTGGGCGCGAAGTACCTGGAGGTCGCGTTCGCCTTTCCGTCCTTCCAGTACGACCCGAACTACCTCGTGTCGCAGTACAACCACGCCGGCAACATCGACGAAGGCATCCGCGCGGCGCTGCTGAGCTATGCGACGGCGCAGGAGGATCAGCGGCGCGAGCTGCGCATCACCCTGGAAGAACATGACAAAGCTGGCACGGCCGCCGAGCTGGCCTGGTTCGACGTCGTGCACCAGCGCGATTGGCCCTATCTGGCGCCAGCGCTGTCGATCTTTGTCGGGCCCAAGCGCCAGCTCGCGCCGCCGCTGCAGGCCTGGCTCCCGGAAGCGTGGGCTGCCGAGCCGCCGACGGATCCCAAGCTGCTGACCCGCCTCGACATCAAGCACATCACGCCGCCGCTGGCGGAGCGGCCGCCGGCGGACGAGGCGTTCAGCGCCGAGCTGCCCGCCGCGACGACCGCGGCAAATCATTGACTTTCCGGAGACCTGCACGATGACGCACCCCCTTTCGCAGCTTTCCGGCACCACCGTCGCCATCACCGGCGGCGCGGGCTTCATCGGCTCCATGTTGGCCGCCAGGCTGTCGGACGATCCGGCCACGCAGGTCGTGCTGTTCGACAACCTGCACCACGACGTCGTGACCGACACGCCCCTGCTGCACCGGCCGAACGTCAAGCTGGTGCGCGGCGATGTCCGCGACCGCGCAGCACTTTCTACCGCCCTGCGCGGCGCCAACCACATCCTGCACATGGCCTCGATCGCCGGCGTCGACACCGTGATGAAGCAGCCGGTGCTGACGATGCAGGTCTCCCTGCAGGGCACGATGAATGTCCTGGAGATTGCGCAGGAGATGTTCGCGGCTGGCGAGCCGGTGGCGCGCGTGGTCGACTTCTCGACGTCCGAAGTGTTCGGCCGCTACGCCTTCAATGTCGCGGAAGCAGACGCGACCTCCCTGGGCGCGGTCGGCGAGGCACGCTGGACCTACGCCGTCGCCAAGCTGGCGACCGAGCACCTTGCGTGCAACTACTGGAAGCAATACGGACTTCCCACGGTCAGCATCCGTCCGTTCAACATCTACGGCCCACAACAGGTCGGCACCGGCGCCATCCACCACTTCGTGCGCAAGGCGCTGCTGGGGGAGCCGCTCATCATCCACAACGACGGTTCGCAGATCCGCTCCTGGTGCTACATCGACGACATCATTGATGGTTTGCTGCTGGTGCTGACACAGCCGCAGGCGGTCGGCCACTCCTTCAACATCGGCAACCCGCGCTCCACGGTGACGATTCACCAGCTGGCGCGCGACATTGTGCGCCTCGCCGGCTCCAAGAGCGTGCTGCAGTCGATCAAGTGGGACTTCCCGGATGTGGAGCTGCGCGTGCCGGACATCAGCAAAGCAAGGAAGTTGCTGGGCTTTGAACCACTGGTCGACCTCGAGGACGGCCTGGCGCGCACGATCGCCTGGTACCGCGCGGCGGGGCACGGCGGCGTCGACCTGACCAATTGGACGCAGACGGGAGGCCAGCATGGCGGATGACGTCCTCCTCCAGCTCGATCGCGTGGGAAAGACCTTTCGCAGCGGGCTCTTGGGCCGCCGCGTCGAGGCCGTGCGCGAAGTCAGCCTGACGCTACGCCGCGGCGAGTCGGTCGGCTACCTCGGCCCGAACGGCAGCGGCAAGACCACGTCGATCAAGTGCATTCTGTCGCTGATCCAGCCCAGCCGCGGCGCGATCCGCCTGTTCGGCAAGCCGCCCTCCGACGCCCTGGCCCGCGCCCGTGTCGGCTATCTGCCTGAATCTCCTTATTTCTACGACTACCTGACGCCGCACGAGGTGCTGGACTACGTCGGCCGGCTCTACGGCATCGACCGCGGCACGCGCAAGAAGCGGGTGCCGATGCTGCTCGATCGCCTCGGGCTGGCGCAGGCGATGCACCGGCCGCTGCGCGGGTTCTCGAAGGGCATGCTGCAGCGCGTCGGCATCGCGCAAAGCCTGTTGTCGGACCCGGACTTGCTGATCTACGACGAGCCGCTGTCGGGCCTCGACCCCATCGGCCGCAAGGAAGTGCGCGAACTGATGGTCGACCTGCGCAAGGAAGGCAAATCGCTGTTCTTCTCCTCGCATGTGCTGACCGACATCGAGACGCTCTGCGATTCCGTGTGCATCCTCGACCGCGGCGTGGCGGTGGCGCAGGGGCGGCTGAGCGAGCTGCTGCTGGCCGATCGCCTGGAATCGGAGGCGGTGATCGAGCTGGCGGCGGACGCGCAGGAAGCCGCGATTGCCGTGCTGACTTCGGTGCCTGGCGCCGTCCTGTGCGAGCGCGCCGGCGCGGTCGTGCGGCTGCGCGTGCCCACGCCGCGCGTGCCGGAGCTGACGCAGCGCGCCCTGGAAGTCCAGGCGCAGCTTCGCGAACTGGCGCCGCGCCGCGACTCGCTCGAGGAGCTGTTCATGCGCAAAGCCGTGCACGTCCAGGAAGTTGGAGGTGCCGCATGAGCACGTTCACCTCCCAAGGCGGCGTCACGCTGCGCACCCAAGGCGTCGGGCGCTCCCTGCTGCGCATCTTCGCGGTCGCCGGCAACACGCTGCGCGAAGCCGGCCGCAACCGCTTGTTCTACGGCCTCTTGGGCGCCGCCGCGCTGCTCCTGGTGTTCTCCGTGCTGCTCAGCGACCTGGCGCTGCTCGACCAGAAAGCCCGCCTGGTCCAAGACTTCGGCCTGTTCATCATCCCGCTGCTCGACGTCGCCAGCGCCGTGCTGATGGGCGCGCTGCTGCTGTACAAGGAGATCGACCGCAAGACGCTGTACGCCATCCTGCCAAAACCCATTCGGCGCAGTGAGTTCCTGCTCGGCAAGCTGCTCGGTCTGTGCGGGCTGCTGGCGCTGCAGGAGCTGGCGCTGGCGCTGTGCTGGTACGGCGTCTTGAAGCTGCGCGGCGGCGACATGACGCCGGCCATCGGAATCGCCTTGCTGCTCAGCTACATCGAGGTCGTGTTCATCACCTCGGTGGCGCTGTTCTTCTCCGCGCTGTCGCGTCCGGTGCTCAGCGGCGTGCTGACCGTCGGCGTCTTTCTCATCGGCCGCGTCTCCTACGTGCTCGCCGACCTGCTCGGCGCGCAAAAGAGCATCTTCTCTGAGGTTCCCGCGATGCACGCCATCGGCCGCGTGCTGCTGACCGTGGTGCCGGACCTGTCGACGTTCAACGTCGCCGACGAGGTGCTGCTGGGCTGGGACGTGCCGCTGCACTACGTCACGGCGGCGGCGGCGTACGGACTGTCGTGGTCGGCCCTGTTCACGGTGGCGGCGCTGCTGGTGTTTGAACGCCGCGATATCGTTTGAGAGGCTCATCAAATGGACGTGCGGCAGGCAGGACAAGCGCTCAGGTGGCCCATCGTGGCGGCGCTGATCGTGCTGGCGGCGCTGGGCACGCGCGCGACGGTCGAGCAGCGGGCGGCGTATGCGCGCGCCGTGGCGCTGGAGCAGGCGGGCAAGCTGCCCGACGCCGTCGACGAATACCGTTGGGCATTGCGGTGGTACACGCCGTGGGGGCCGGTGCACGGCGACGCGGCGCAGGCGCTGCTGGACATCGGCCAGCGCCAGGCGGCGGCCGATCCGGAACTCGCGGTGCAAGCGTACGACTCGCTGCGCTCCGGGCTGATTGCCTCGCGCTCGCTCTGGCAGCCGCGCGCCGAGCTGGTGGCGCTGTGCAACCGCACGCTGCCGGCGCTGCTGGTGCGCGTCGCGGATCGCCGCGGCGACAAGCGCGACGCCAAGGTGCTGCTGGCGCGCTTCACCGCCGACTACGCGCGGCCGGTGGGCGTCTCGCCGTGGACCTCGCTGGCGGTGGCGCTCGGCTTTGTGCTGTGGCTGGGCGGCCTTGTCATGGTCGTGGCGCGCGGCGTCGACGACGACGGCCGCTGGCTGCCCGCCGGCTGGCGCTGGCTGGCCGGATCCTTTGCCGGCTTCGGCACTTGGGTGCTGGCGATGTGGCTCGGCTGATGCACCGGCCTCGCGCGCGCAGCCGGCGCAACTTTCGCGCCGTTGCGCTCCACCTGCCTCAACGCTAGAGTCGCCGTCCCCGGGCCCTGCCCGGCGCCGAGGTGCGCATGGCCGCTGCCATCCTGACGCCCCTGCACGACAAGTTGCGCCCCATCGCCGAGACGATGGTTCCGCCGATCGCCGATCTCGACGACGCCGCCTTCCTCAAGGTGCTGGCGCTGATCGACGTCCGCCTCGCCGGCGAGCCGCCCGCGCTCGGCCGGCAGCTGCGCTTGTTCGTGAAGGTCTTGACGTTCCTGCCGATCTTCTTCGCCCTGCGCACGTTTGGCGGTCTGGCGCCCAAGCGCCGCCTGGCGTTCCTGGAGGCGCTGCAGGACTGCCCGATCCAGAAGCTGCGCGTCGGCGTCTGGGGGCTGCGCACGCTGATCTACCTGGGCTACTACACGGATCCGGAGGTCCAGGCGGCGCTGGGCTACCGGCCGCGGCTGGATGGCTGGGAAGGTCTGGCCCGCGAAAAAGCGCAGCAAGCGCACGAGGTTCACCCATGAGCCGCATCGATTGCGACGTCGCGGTCATCGGCTCGGGCGCGGGCGGCGGCACGGTGGTCGCGGCGCTCGCCGAGTTGGCCCGCGCCGGCAAACGCGTGATCTTGTTCGAGAAAGGCACCAAGCTCGACCGCAGCCGCTTCAATGGCCGCGAGGTCGACATGGCCGAGCTGCTGTTCGAGGCCGGCGGCAGCTTCCCCGTCGTCGATCACTCCGTCACGCTTGCGTTTTCGGAGGGCGTCGGCGGCTCCACCCAGGTCTACACCGGCACCAGCCTCTTGCCGCCCAAGCGCGTGATCGAGCGGTGGAACCTGCCCGGCGTCGATCACGCCGACCTGTGCGAGCGCGCCGAAGCGTTCCGCGTGCAGAACAACGCGCACCTGCTGCCCGGCCCGGACATCAACGACAACAACCGTCTTTTCCAGAAAGGTTGCGAAGCGTTGGGCTGGCACGCGGAGCAGTTCCCGGTCAACGTCAAGGGCTGCAAGGGCTCGAGCCTGTGCAACCTCGGCTGCCCGAACGACGCCAAGATGGGCACGCAGCAGGTGCAGATTCCCGCGGCGCGCGCGGCGGGCGTGGAGCTGGTCACGCGCGCCAAGGTGCGGACGGTGCGCGCGGGCGATGCCGGCGGGATCCTCGACGTCGAGGTGAGCGCTGCGCCGCATCCCCATGGGAAGATTGCGCAAAGCGAGTGGGAGCCCGGCCGCTACGAGGTCCACGCGCACACCGTCGTGGTCGCGGGTGGCGCGGTGCACAGCCCGGCGCTGCTGCTGCGCTCGGGATTCGGCCTTGATCTTCCGGTGCTGGGCCGCTACTGGACCTGCCAGCCGGCGCACATCCTGGTCGGGGAGCACGACAAGCCGCTGACCAACGCCATCGGGCACCCGAAGAGCTTTCTTTACGATCAAAGGGTTGCCGAGGATCGCTACTTCGTCGAAGCCTGCATGTACTTCCCCTTCGTGACGGCCAAGAACCTGACCGGCTTCGGGCCGGAGCACCATCGGTTGCTCAAGGCCTACGAGCGCTTGCAGATGATCCTGGTGCTCGCTTGCGACGATGCCCTGCCGGACCAGCGCGTGACCATCGATGCCGCGGGCGAGCCGGTCGTGCACTACAAGCTGATGCCGCCGACGATCACGGCGCTGTGCAAGGCAACGCGGGCGGCGGCGCAGATCTTCTTTGCCGCTGGCGCACTTGCGGTGCATGCGCCGAGCGCGCGGCCCACGCTCCTGACGCGCGCGGACAAGGACCACATCGATGCGCGCATCAGCGAGCGCCACTTCCTGCCGGGCAGCGTCAGCGTGTCCGCCGCGCACCTGATGGGCGGCTGCCGCATGGGCACGACGACCGCGACGTCAGTCACGACGCCGCACGGGCAAGTCCATGGCCAGCCTTGGCTTTACGTCGCGGATGCGTCGCTGTTCCCGACGGCGATCGAGGTCAACCCGTACCTGACCGTCATGGCGCTGGCCGATCACGTCGCACAAGCCGTGCTGGCGCGCGAATCCCACTGAACACCTGGCTACGAGGAGTCTTGCGATGAAGGCAGAGGACTTGAAGAAGGGCAGCTACCAGGGCGGCGTGCTCGTGTCCGCGGCGCTGGAAACCGCAGGCATCACGCACACTTTTGGCATTCCTGGCACGCACAACATCGAACTGTACGATTGCCTCGCGCACAGCAGCATCGTGCCGGTGCTGATCACCGACGAGCAGAGCTCCGGCTTTCTCGCCGACGGCATGGCGCGCAGCGGCGGTCCCATCGGCTGCGCCAACGTGGTGCCGGGCGCGGGCTTGACCCACGCGCTGTCGGGCGTGGGCGAGACGCTGATGGACGGCGTACCGATGCTGCTGCTGACCTGCGGCATCCGCCGCGATTCCAAGTACAAGTACCAGCTGCATGACGTCGACCAGCTCGCGGTCGTGGCGCCGCTGTGCAAGGGCACGTTCCTGCCGCAGACGCACCAGCAAGTGCCGGAGATGCTGCTGGAAGCCGTGGAGCTGGCGCAGAGCGGCTGCCCCGGCCCGGTGGCGATCGAGATCCCGGCGAACTTGTACATGCTGGAAGGCGAGTTCGACCCGGCGCCGCTCAAGGATTGGCTGGCGGCTGCGAAGGCGCGGGCGACGGCGGCGGGCGCGCCCGATCCGCGGCTGGTGGCGGAAGTCGCGGCGATGCTGGCCGGCGCGAAAAGGCCGCTGATCCACGTGGGAATGGGCGCCAACGCGGCGGCCGATCTGCTGCCGACGCTGGCCGAGGCGCTGGGCGCGGTGGTCTCGACGACGTTCGCGGGCAAGGGCGCGTTCCCCGAGGATCATCCGCTCTGGCTGTGGCCGGGCTTTGGCACGGCGTGCCCGGGGCCCTTGAAGAAGATCGCGGACACCTGCGACGCGGCGCTGATCCTCGGCGCCAGGATGGGCGAAGTGTCGACCGCCAGCTACGGCGTCACGCTGCCGGAGGCGAGCGCGCAGGTCGACATCGACGCCGACGTGCCGGGCGCCAACTTCCCGGTGCGCACCAAGGTTACGGCGGATGCCCGGCGTTTCGTCGTCGCGCTCCTCGACGCGCTGGCCAGGAACCACGCGCGCCTGCTGCCGGACACGATCTGGCTGCGCAGCGCGTTGCAGGAGGCGCACCGCAGCGTGCGCATGCAGCAGGCGCGGCCGAGCGCGGAAGGCCGCGTGACGCCGGACGCGCTGTTCACGACGGTGCAGAAGTTCTTTCCGGCGGGCACCTTCTTTGCGACCGACTCCGGCAACGGCACGTTCCTGGCGATGGAGCACCTGCGGCTCAAGCAGCCGAACCACTTCCTCGCGCCGACCGACTATTCGTGCATGGGCTACTGCCTGCCGGCGTGCATCGGCGCGGCTTTTGCCCATCCCGGCACGCCCGTGGTCGGCTTTGCCGGCGATGGCGCGCTGCTGATGACCGGGCTGGAGCTGCTGACGGCGGCGCAGAACAAGCTGCCGGTGGCGCTGTTCGTGCTGCGCGACCGTGAACTGGGGCAGATTGCGAGCTTCCAGCGCACGCTGACCAACGACGCGCCGTGCTCGGTGCTGCCGGACTACAACCTGGCGGCGCTGGCGGCGGTGGCGGGCGTGCAGTGCCGCAGCTGCGACACCGACCAGGAGCTGGAGGCGGCGGTGCAATGGGCGCTGGCCGAAGTCGGCGCGCGGCGGCCGGCGGTGGTGGACGTGGCGATCGACTACAGCCGCAAGACCTACTTCACGCAGGGCGTGGTGAAGGCGAACTTCGGGCGGCTGCCGTGGGCCGACCGGCTGCGGATGCTCAAGCGCGCGGTGGCGCGGCGGGTGTTCTAGCGGTGATGCGAAAAGCCTGTGCGCTCGCGGTCTTGCTTGTGACGGCGGCCTGCGGCACGCTCGCTGCAAGCCATGCCTCGCCCGCCGCGGACGCCGAGGACAGCGGGCCGGCCGCCGACGCGACGCCGGCGCCACGCTACAGCCACGACGGCCGCTTCCTGCGCGATCGCTTGGGCCGTGTGCTCCTCCTGCGCGGCATCAACGTGGCCACGGGCGATTTGGAGCACTGGAAGGCCGATGACCCGGACGTCGAGGCCAAGACGTTCGCCAACATCGCGCACTCCGGCTTTGACGCCGTGCGCCTCGTGCTGAACTGGGAGCGCATCGAACCCACTGAAAATGTGTTTGATCCTGCCTACGTCGCGCTCATTGCGCACCACGCGCGGCTGGCGGCGGCGCAGGGCCTGTACGTGATCCTCGACCTGCACCAGGACATGTACGGCGCCGGATTCGGC
>CAIXAA010000505.1 GCA_903917305.1 uncultured Myxococcales bacterium
ACCTCCGCTGACCAGCAGCACCGTGCCCGCGGTGGCGCGCGACGATCCCTCCTCGGGCCTGGCTTTCGGCGGCGCCGGCAGCGGTCGCGGCTCCGTGCGCTGCGCCGGCGGCGGCTTGCGCGCAGCCTTCATCTCGCTCAAGTGGAAACGCGCCTTGGCCACCTCCGGCTGGCTGGGCGGCGCGCGGTCGAGGTACTCCTGGTACATCCGTTCCGCGTCAGGGAGTTGCCCGGCGCGCTCCGCCGACCGTGCCGCGTTGTACAGGTACAGCGCCTCCCCCGGCCACGTGTGGTACGCCTGCCCGTACAGCGTCGCCGAGCGCACGAAGTCGCCGGCCAGATACGCCTCCAGCGCCTGCTTGGACAGCGCCAGCGCGTCCTCCCGGGGATCCGCCGCATGCACCGTGCATGGCATCAGCGCCATCGCCAGCATCAGCAGAATTGCAAGACTTCGTCGCATGTCCACCCTCAGTAGGCCTTGGCGGGCGTCCAGAGCGTCTTGTCGCCGCCGCCGCATTGGCCGGAGTCGTTGGCGCCCCAGCACCAGACGCTGCCGTCGCTGCGCCGCGCGCAGGTGTGGGCGTGACCCGCCGCGAGTTCCTCCATGCTGTCAGGCGATTTCAGCACAGCAGGTAGCTTGGCGCTCCCCACCGAGGAGCCTTGTCCGGCTTGCCCGTCGCTGTTGCTGCCCCAACACCATCCGGCGCCCGCGGGTCCGACGGCGCAGGTATGCGTGGCGCCGGCCGCGATGCTCTTGGCTTCTGCAACAATCTGGACTTGCACGGGTTTGTCGTAGTAGAGGTTGCCGCCGTCATTGCCCAGCTGGCCGTCCGCGGCGCGGCCCCAGCACCAGACTGCGCCGGTCTCGCGCACGGCGCAGGCGTGCTGGTCTCCCGTCGCGAGGGCACTGATGTCCGTGAAGCCGCCGACCAGGCTGGGTGAGTTGACGAACTCGCTGGTGCCGCCCGCCCCGTTGCCGACCTGGCCATCGCCATTGTAGCCCCAGCAGAAGACTTGGCTTTTCGCCGTGCGGGCGCAGGTGAAGGCATTGCCGGCCCGGACCTCCAGCGCGTAGTCGCTCAGCGCGGCCTGCACGATCGTCGTGGGCATTCCGCCGCTGCCGTCGCCGAGCTGGCCGGAGCTGCCGATGCCCCAGCACTTCACCTTGCCGTCCGCGACAACGGCGCACGTGTGGTAGTCGCCGACGGCGATGGCGGTGGCGCCGCTGATTCCAGCCACTGCTGCCGCTTGCGCCACTTTCTTGGCCGTGACCGCCGGGTCGCATTGTCCCCACGTGTTGTCGCCCCAGCACATCACCTTGCCGCCCGCGACGATGGCGCAGCAATGGCCGAGACCGCAATCGAGATCGCTGGCACCGCTGACGCCCTTGACCGCAACGGGCGTGGCCTGCGGGCTGTTCGTCACGTTGCCGTCGCCGAGCTGGCCCCATTCGTCGTCGCCCCAGCACACGATGCTGCCACCGGTGAGCAAGGCGCAGGTCGAGTAGTCGCCGGCGACGACGCGCAGCGCCTTGAGCGGGTCCGTGAGGCAGATGCCGCTGTGGCACGATTTGCCGTCGCCGCACGAATCGCCGTTGGTTGCATTGACCTCCAAGCAGGTTCCACCAGCCTGGCATTGCGCGATGTGGCAAAGGCTGGCAGGCGGGCAGCCGTTTTTGGCGCACCCCGCGTCCGTCGTCGCCGGCACGTCCGGCGCGGGCAACTCGGCGACAACCACATCGTTCGCCAGCTGATCCACAGCTTGCGCATCCTGCACATCCGTGGGCGCCGGCACGTCCGCCGGCTGCGCCGTGTCCGCGGGCTGGGGCGCATCCGCCGCCTGCGCCACATCAGCCGCCTGCGCCACATCAGCCGCCGTGTCGTTCAGTGCGCCGACATCCGGTGACTGCACCGCATCCATGGCGCCGAACACCGCCGTCTCCGGCACCTTGCCCGGACAGCCGCTGAGGATCAGCGCAGCCATCCCCGTGAAACTCCACCGCAACCAGGTCATGCCGCGCCCCATCAATTGCTGGTGCAGGACGTCGTCCCGCACACGGCGCCCGATCCGCACGCCGCGCCCACGGGCAGGGCGGCGTGCGTGCAG
>CAIXAA010000506.1 GCA_903917305.1 uncultured Myxococcales bacterium
CTGCCATTGCCGCCGGCACCCACACCACGTGCGGCCGCGACGCTGGCGGCACGCTGTGGTGCTGGGGCAACCTCGCGGGCACCTGGGGCGGTCTTGCCACCGCGTACGGCGCCCCCACGCCCGTCAAGGGTCTTGGGCCCGTCACCGGCATGGGATTGGCCGATGCGCACGCCTGCGCCGTGCTCGCCGCTGGCGATCTCGTCTGTTGGGGCACCAACGCCACCGGCGAACTCGGCAACGGCAGCACCGGCACCCCCTACGCCGCGCCGACCAAGGTCCTGCTCGCGGCGCCCGTCGCCGCGCTTGCTCTAGGCAAATCGCACACTTGCGCCATGACCACGAGCGGCGCCGTCTGGTGCTGGGGCTCGCACGCCCACGGCCAGTTGGGCGTCGGCACGGTACTGAGTCCGGCCAACGCGAGCGCCGTGCCGTTGCAGATTCCAGACTTGCAGGCCGTGGCGCTGACGGCCATCGACGACCGCACTTGCGCCGTCCGCGTCGATGGCGCCGTCGTGTGCTGGGGCAAGGTGCCGTCGGGGAGCGTCAGCTTCGTGCCAGTCGCCGTTCCCGGCACGACACCGTGAGCCAACGAATCAGCTGATGACGCCGTGTTTGCGGCCGATGCGCGTGAACGCCGCGATCGCGGTGTCCAGGTGCTCGCGCGTGTGCGCCGCCGACAGCTGCACGCGGATGCGCGCCGCGCCCTTGGGCACGACGGGAAACGAGAAGCCAATCACGTAGATGCCTTCGCCCAGCAGGTCGCGCGCCATGGCCTGCGCCAGCCGCGCATCGCCCAGCATCACCGGCACGATGGGATGCACGCCGGGACGGATGGCAAAGCCGGCGGCCGTCATCTGCTCGCGGAAGTAGCGCGTGTTGTCCTTGAGCTGCTCACGCAGGGCCGACGATTCGTCCAGCAGCTGCAGGCACTTGAGCGACGCCGCCGCAATCGCCGGCGCCAGCGTGTTCGAGAACAGGTAGGGCCGCGACCGCTGCCGCAACAGCGCCACGATCTCCTTCTTTCCTGTCGTAAATCCGCCGCTTGCGCCGCCAAGCGCCTTGCCGAGCGTCGACGTGATGATGTCGATGCGGTCCAGCACGCCGCAGTGCTCCGGCACGCCGCGTCCGGTCGGACCGAAGAAGCCGGTGGCGTGGCTCTCGTCGACCATGACCAGCGCGTCGTATTTCTCCGCAAGACCGCAGATTTGCTTGAGATCCGCGACATCGCCGTCCATCGAGAACACGCCGTCGGTCGCGATCATCCGCGTGCGCATGCCTTGCGTGGCCTGCAGGTGCTGCTCCAGCTCCCCGAGATCACCTTTCGCTCCATGGACATAGCGAAAGCGCTGCGCCTTGCACAGCCGGATGCCGTCGATGATGGACGCGTGGTTCAAGCTGTCGGAGATGATGGCGTCCTGCTCGTCGAGCTGCGTCTCGAACAAGCCGCCGGTGGCGTCGAAACAGGAGCTGTAGAGGATCGTGTCCTCGGTGCCGAAGAAGCGCGCGATGCCGGCTTCCAATTCCTTGTGAATGCCCTGTGTTCCGCAGATGAAGCGCACCGAGCTCATGCCGTAGCCCCAGCGGTCCAGGCCATCCTTGGCGGCTTGGATGAGGCGCGCGTCGTGGGCGAGACCGAGGTAGTTGTTGGCGCAGAAGTTGAGGACGCCAGGGCCGCCAGCCACGGCGATGTGCGGGCCTTGCGGCGTCTGGATGATGCGTTCGGGTTTGGCGAGGCCCTGGCTTTCGATGTCGGCCAGGGTGGCTTGCAGGCGGGCTCGGGTGTTCGTGTACATGGGACCTCCGCAGGGCAGGGCCGGGAGTGTCGCGCATGGGCTGGTGGGTGGCAACGGGCCGGCGGCGGCTTACTGCGGAATCGGCGCGGTCAGGATCGAGAGTCCGAAAACCGATTCATAGACAAGGCTATAGCGCTGCCCGGCGCTGTCGATGACCAGCTCGCTCAGGCCGCCGTAGGACTGGACGGCCTCGCCGGGCCAATGTCCTGAGAAGTCGCCGGCCACCGCCACGCTAGGCCCCAGCTGCGCCGGTTGGCCATCCACGGGATGCACGCGCACCAGTTGCAGCTTGCTCGACCCCGGAAACGCGAAAGCGACCAGGAAATCGGTAGTTCCTGGCAGGTCGGCGATGCGCGACGCCTGGATCACGGGCGCGCCCACGAAGTCTGCCGGCGGCTGGAACAGCGCGATCACCTGGGCCTGCATGGGCTGCA
>CAIXAA010000507.1 GCA_903917305.1 uncultured Myxococcales bacterium
AAGGTTCGTGCTGCCGCGGCGCAATGGCCCGCGTCGGACAAGGCGAGCTGTGATGCCCTGGCTGCAGCGGCCGACAAGGTCACGGCGGCGACGGAGATCGAGGCGGCGCGTCTGGAGTTTGGCGCGATGTCCAAGGCGTTGCTGACGTTGGTCGCGGCCGAAGGGTCCTTGCAGCACGGGCTGATCGCGTACCGTTGCCCGATGGCCAAGGGCTACCAGAAGTGGGTGCAGACCGGCGACGAGATGGCGAACCCGTACATGGGCGCCAAGATGCTGCAGTGCGGTGGCAAGACGCCGCTGGTTCCGTAGCTAGATCGGGAACAATTCCGGGTAGCGCAGCTGCATGTCGTCCTTGGCCAGCGAGTCTGACAGCGACGCAGGCGACCAGACGACCTCGACCGCCACCAGCTCCTCGGCGGTGACGCGCGACAGGCGCTCGAGCAAGGCTTCCAGTTCGCGGGCGTCATTGACCGACGCGACCAGGTCGACGCCGCGCAGCCCGAGCACCAGCGTCACCACGAAGAACTCCGACACCGCGAACTCGCCGTCTTCGTCGTGCAGCGCGTCCTTGGTGGCGACTTCCTTCTGCTCCTTGCGCACGCCAAGTTCGTCGGCGCGCACGATTTCGCGGTTGTACTTGCTGCGCGCATCCGCCGACCACTGGCCGAACTGCTGCTGCGCCGCCGGCAGCGCCAGAGCGGCGACGCGCGTCACGGCGCCATACTCGACCGCTTCGACCTGCCGGCGCAGCGCCAGCGCCACTTCGCGCAGCAGGGCGGCCAGACCGGCTTCGCTGTCCGTGTCGGCGGTCTCCGCCATCTTCTCAAAGCGTTCCTGGATGTTGCGCGCCTGGGCCTGGACGCCGAACTGAATGCGCAAGACGTCGACCTGGCTCGCCTTTTCTGCCTGCGCGGCCTGCTTGCGGTTGCGCAGCACGGCGATGACGACGATCACGCCGATGATCGCCAGGATGACGAGGAAGAAGATGAGGCCGCCGGTGCTGCTGCCGGAGCTGTAGCCGTAGCCGCGCCCGTAGCCGTAGCCGCCGCCGACGGGCACGGGGATGGGCATGAAGCGCGGGGAGGTCGAGTAGCTCGGGCTGGGATTGTAGCTGGGGGCGGGCGTTGGGCGCGAAAAGCTGGGCATCGAGCGCGAGCGAAAGCCGCCGCCCATGCTGCCGCCGGAGCGCGCCAAGGCCGCGCTGGCGCTGGCCAGGACGAGAAAGGAGCACAGGACCACGAGAAGTCTACGCAACATCAATGCCTCCGAGGCGAGGATAGGTGGGCTGCCGGGGCGCGGCAAGCGTGGCGGGCGTTCAGGGAATCGGCGCGACGGGCGGCGTGATGATCGAAGGCATGTCGACTTCCTTGTCCGGAATCGGCTGCGTGAGGTCGCACGGCAGCTTGCCGTCCGTGTCGCGACCTCCCTGCAGGCAGTAGCGCGGATCCACGGTGCCGTTGCCGAGCAGGAACTGCCAGATCATCTGCTGGAATTCCGGCATCCAGCGCGTCGCCAGGTGCGCGCCGTTGTCGTCCGGCGGCAGCGCGTTGCCGGGCGGATAGGTGCCACGCTTCGAATCCCATTGCACAAAAACGCCGGTGCCGACAAAGGGCAGGGTGGCGGTCGTCAGGCTCGTGAACCACTCCTGCAGCGCCGGCGTCAGCAGCGGCACGCCCGCGACGCGATTGAGGATGCCGGTCGAGAGGTTGGGCACTTGCGCATCGCCCCAGCTCATCGTCCACAGCGCGTGCCGACCCGGCTGCGTGTTCGGGAAGGGATTGGTCACGGAGTGGTCGGCGAAGTTCACGGGATCGCTGAGATCCCACAGGCTCTGCGTCAGCGCGAAGATGATCTGCTGGTCGAACAGATCCGGGTAGTTGCCCTGCACGATGGTCAGGAACGCCTTGAAGTCCGAGGAGCGGTTGAGCAGCAACGACCACGTGCAACCCGGCACGTTCATGACCATTCGCTTGAGATCCGGGTGCATGGATGTCATGGTCGTGCCCATGATGCCGCCCAGGCTGTTGCCGTAGTAGATCAGGTCGGCGTTCACGTCCGCCAGCGGCTTGGCGTCCGTCTTGCTGCCGACCGCCAGCAGCGGGTCCATCAGCAGGGCACTGCGCACGATGCGCGTGAGGGCAATCGGCTGCACCGCGGCCTGGACGAGCTTGTCGGTGATGCGCGGCATCAGGTTGAAATCATTCGTGACGGACACGGCCGTGCCGAAGTCCGCCTGCGACAAGCCCCACCAGTCGGTCGCCACCGCCACGACGCCGAGGCCGTGCACGAGGTGCGGGAAGAACTCGGCGTCGCCGGGCTTGACGCAGCCTTCCACGCAGCCGCCACGCAACAGGCCGTGACCATAGAGCAAAAGCGGCGCCATGCCGCCCTTGGCCACCACCGTCGGCGGCACGAGCATCACGAACTCGCGGTCCATCACGCCGTTCTGCTTCACTTTCGGCCCGTTGCCGTCGTAGTTCAGCGTCGCGTCCGGCCCCTGGGTGGTCAGGAACAGCGGCGTGGTGAAGGTCGCCCGCACGCGCATCGCCAGGTCGCCGTGCATGGGCGCGACGACGACCTTCGGATCGTCCGCGGGCTTGGGCAGGTTCGGGAACTTGTCGACATACTTGGGATCCACCTCAATCATCGTGATCTTGTAGCCCAGCCCCTTGTCGCCCACCGCCGCAATCAGCTGGTCGCGCGCATCCAGCGCCACGCCGTGCGTCCACGCCGTGCTCGCGGTGTCGTAGTGCCAGGCGGCGATCAGGTGCGTCTTGGCGATGCCGGCCTTGTCCAGCAGATCCAGGTCCTTCTGCCAGTCCGCGAAGTTGTCGTCGATGCGCGGATAGCCGGTCTTCTTGCCGTCGATGAGGCGCTGGAACGTCTCGGTGCGGGCAAACGGCTTGCCGTCGGTTCCCAAGAGCTTGTCGGTGAGCGCCACGACGATGCGCTGGTTCTCCTGCGGCGGCGTCCAAGGGCGCAGGATCAAAGCCTGGCGCGTCGAGCCAGCCGGCGCGTTGCGGTCGATCTCCGCCAGGTGCGCGATGCGCTTGCCCGTCGCGGCATCCAGCAGGATCGTGGCGGAATCGGCGTTCAGGCTGTCCTGCGGGCGCGTCTCGTCCGCGAGCAGCTTGGGGTCCACGGGCCGGTCCATCAGCACGACGGTCGGCGCGTTCGGCGAGAAACCGTCGCGGCGGTTCCACTCCGCGGGCGCGAGCGCGACGCCGGTGCCGCTCAAGGGCATGGAAGTCGCGGCGAGATCGAGGCGGATCTTGGTGGCGGTCGTCGGGTCGCTGCGCTCGTAGAACGCCGTTGGGATCCCGGACATGCAGCCGACGCCGACAATCGGGTTGCAGTCGGGCGCAGCGGGCGTCGGCAAGGCGACGTCCGCACCTGTCGCTGCGTCCTTGGCGGCAGCCGTGTCGGCGGTGGCGGCGGGAGTCGACTTCGAGCTTCCGCAAGCGGCGAGCAGCAAAAGGACCAGGGCGGCGGGCAGCAGACGCATGGCAGGGCTCCGGGTTTGGGCGAAACGCCGGGCGCCATTCATGCGCAGCAGGGCGGGGCTGTCAACCGGCGCCGCCTGGCGCGCCTTGACCGGCGCCCAGACGCGTTGTACAGCGGACCCATGACTACGCTGACGTCCCTGACCTCCGCCGAACTCGACACCCTCGCTGGAGACCTCCAGGTCTCGCGCCGCGCCCTCGACACGCTCGCCGCGAGCGACGTGATCGACTTGCACATCGACACGTTCATCCCCGTGCGCCTCTGGGGCTACGACATCGCGCAGCGCCACGGACCCGGATGGCAAGGTGGGCGCTTCTTCGGGCACCTTGATCTGCCCCGCATGGAGCAGAGCGGCCTGACCGGCGCGATGTGGTCCATCACCACGAATCCATTGCGATCCGCCGCAGGTCGCTGGCGCACGCTGCTGCGCAACGCGACGGCGTTCCAGGCGATGGTCGATGCCACCGAAGGCCGCCTGCGCACCGTGCGCGATCTGCGCGGCTACCGGGCGGCGCGTGTCGACGGTGCCCAGGGCGTGATGCCGGCCGTGCAGGGCGGCCACGCGCTCTCCGGCGCGCCGAAAGACGAACTGGATGCCTGGCTGGCGAAGGGCTGGCTGACGCGCGTCACGCTGGTGCACCTGATCGACTCGGTCTTGGGGTCGACGTCGAGCCCGCTGTCGCTGCGACCGAGCGGCGGCCTGACCGATGCCGGCCGCGAACTGGTCTACACGCTCAACCGCCACCGCGTGTTCGTGGATCTTGCCCACATCAACGCGCAGGGCTTCTGGGACGCGGTCTCGATCCACGATGCCGAACAGCCGCTCATCGCGACGCACACCGGCGTCACCGGCGTCACGCCGCATTGGCGCAACCTGGACGACAAGCAGGTGCGCGCCATCGCCGATACCGGCGGCGTGGTCGGCGTCATCTTCGCGGCGAACTTCCTCGGGCGCCGCGGCGGGCCGCGCGACGTGCGCTGCGTTCTCGAGCACATGCAGCACGTCATCGACGCGGGTGGCGAGGCTTGCGCGGCGATCGGCAGCGACTACGACGGTGCCATCGTGCCGCCCGGCGGCATGCGTGACGGTCTCGGCTATCCGCGGCTCGTGCAGGGGATGTTGGATCAGGGCTGGACGCCGGAGCGCATTCGCCGCGTGCTGGGCGCCAATGCGTTGGAAGCATTCGGCAGGTTGCGGCCCTAGCC
>CAIXAA010000508.1 GCA_903917305.1 uncultured Myxococcales bacterium
GAGATGCCCGTCTCTTGCGTCTGGATTCGCCGACAATTGTCGGAAAATCCAGACACCAACTCAAACGACATGATCCAAGTCAAACGCGAGCCGTAGTTTACTTTTCAGCGGACTCGGGTGTCTTAACATCGACACTGCGGGTTGGCGAGAGCCGGCGAGGTGCTGGCGGCCGCGACCCGATGGAGAATCCTCATGAAGAAGCTCGTTTCGACCCTCATCCTTGGCGCTCTCGCCACGGTGGCCGCCATCTCGCTGCAGACCAGCCCCGTGAACGCGGACGGCACGGCCTGCTTCCGCACCAAGTTCGAGACCAAGATGACCGAGGACGCCTGCAAGAAGGGCGGCCAGGAAGCAGCCAAGACCGCGTGGAAGGAGTGGCTCGCCGAGGCCAAGAAGGCGGATGCCGGCCTGTCCTGCAAGACCTGCCACAGCAAGCTCGGCCCGGAGTTCCCGCTGACGCCCGAGGCGCTGCCCACGTTCAAGAAGCACGGCGGCAAGTAGTCGCTCCGGTATCCCTTCGCGTGGGTCCGTAGGCATCCCAGCCGCCTGCGCACCCACGCCTCGCCCGGTCCACGGCATTCGCGCCCTCCTCTCGCGGATGCTGTGGACCGGTGCATTTTTGGCGACAGAAACGAACCGCGTGCGGCCATGGTGCAAACACACCAGGGCGCGTGGTGCATTGGCACTGCCACGAAATGGTGGCTCCGCGGCAGGCGAAATGGTGTGTCTCTCCAATGTTGGCGCAGGGCGCCTGGCTGTACCTTGAACTCAGAAAGCGGGATGGAACCCGCACCACGAACGACGCGTTCAACAGCCACTACCGGGCACAGCCACTTTCGGAGGATCCCATGGACAGCAACTTCACCACCCAGCTCACCCTCAGCATGCTCTTCTTCGCCCCGGGCGTTCTGCTCCTCGCGGGTCTGGCCTTTGTCGGGCTGCTGATGCTCCTCGAGAAGACCGTGTTCGCCAAGAACCTGACGACCGGCATGACCGCCCCGCAAGCCAAGGTCACGGCGGACGCCAACCCGGCGCCGGGCGAGATTGTCGAGGGCTTGAAGACGGCGATTGCCAAGGAAGGCGCGCCCGAGCAGAAGACCGCCGCAAACGGCGGCGATGCTGGCAAACGCTAGTCCATCCTAGAACTTGAGCCGCGCACCGGCGCCCACATCCGGCCCGTTCGCCGCATTGAGCCTCCCCGCCAGACCACCGTACGCGCTGAGCACGACGTGATCCCCCATGTCGTGCTCGACGCCGAGCAGCAAGCGCAGGCCCTTGTCGTCCGACGACGCCTGCAGGATGCTCTCGAACACCGCGATGCCTTGCAGCCGCCAGCCTTCCACCACCGGCACCGCGAGCGCGCCGCGGTAGACGTCGACGACCTTCTGGCCTGATTTCAAGTCGTAGATCTTCTCGACGATGCCGTCGATGGTCGCCACCTGCTCATCGCCCAGGCGCAAGCCGACGCGGTAGCCCAGGCCGCTGCTGGTCGAGATCGCCATGGCGACATCGCCGGAAACGCTCACGTAATCGCCCATGTGCACGTCGAGCCCTGCCCTGCCGCGCTTCATGCCGATGCCGCCGAGCACCTTGCGGCCGGTGGCCTTGCCCGCCGCATCCATCTCGGCAACGAGCGTCTTGCCATCCAGGTAGCCACCATTGATGCGCGCGACGAGGAAGCCGAAGAACAGGCGCTCGATGCCGACCTCGAAGTCGTTGTACCCGTCGTTGCCGCCGCCGAAGTCGACGCGCTGCCAGCGCAGGGAGAGCTGGTTGCGGTTCTCCTCCGCCGACAGGATCTGCGGCTGCAGCACGGTGACGTTCTGCGGGTTGCGGCTCGAAGCAAAACCGTCGCGCACGATGCCCTTTTCGTCGACAACGGTGATGTAGTAGGCAAGGCCCGGCGTCACGACGTCGCGCGCCGGAATCTCCGCCGCCCACGTCTCCGAGCCGGCATCGTGCATCGGCACGCGCAGGTACGCGCCGCTGCCGCGCGCCCGATAGAGCAGCGTCGGATGCGAATAACGCTTGTTGATCTGCGCGGTTAGCTCGATCGGCTTGTGGTGCGAGCCGCGGTCGATCGCGCCGTGCTGCACGAGCTGCTCGACGGTCGGCTCCGGCACGCTCTCGATGGCGACGCGGTCCGGCTCGGCCGGATTGCCGTGCACGCCAATGCGCTTGGGCGCGGCAGCCGAGGACGCGACGAGGTAGTACTCCAGCGTGCGGATCGCCGGATCGCTTTCGCCCACAGGCACTTCCACGCCAAAGAGCGAGTCCCCCTTGGCCACCATCGGCAGCTCGGTGTACGGCCCGCTGTCGCCGAGGCGGAACATCACGGTCAGCTTGTCCGCCGGCCCCTCCAACAGCGCTTCCAGCCACAGGTTCTTGCCCCAATGCACCTGGTTCGGCACGCGGTGGCGCACGCGCACGGGGACTTCACCCGGCTTGGCTTCCGGCTGTCCTTTCGCGGTCTTGTCCAACAGCAGCCCCTGGCGGTACAGGCGCGCCTCGGCCTGGAAGCGCGGCTCCACCAACGCGCCTTGGCGCATGCGGCCGACGTCCTTGTCGGCAATCTCGACCACGGCGCGGTCGCCCTGCACCCAGCGCACGGTGCCTTCCGCGAGCAAAAGCCCGGGCTTGCCGCTGCCGTCGTGCTCGAAGATCCACACCGGCATGTGCGGCAGCAAGTCGGCGACGGCGGCGCCTTGGATGACGAGGCGAGGACCTTCGCTCTCGATGACGCGTGCCGGTTCGCCAGCGCTGGCGACAGCGGGGAGCAGGCAGGCCAGGACGGCCAGGAACGCAAGACGGCGGAAAAGCATGGTGAACCTTCGGAGGGTGGAGGCGCGGGGGCGTGCGGCGGATGCGCAGTGGCCGGACGGTACGACGCCGCCGGCTCCGCTGCAACTGCGAGGGCCGCTTGGGATCGCCCGGGAACGCGGCAAGCCTGGTGTCCGCAGGCCCCACCGCAGGCACCGGACGCTGGCCTGGAGTTTCCCGCACGGCCTCGCTCGTCGTACGCTTGGGGGTAGCAGGCCGCGCCTTCGCCTGTGCCGGGAAACGCCCATGCCCACGTTCCAACAGCCCCAAGACGCAAACCAGCCGCGTTACGCGCACTTGGAATCGGCCTCGGTCAGCGCGCCCGCCACGGTGGCGCCGACGGAGACGCACCGCACGCCGGGCGCCACGCCGGGCGCGACCATGCCAGGAGCGACGGTGTCGCCGGGTTCGCCGGGCGGCGGGACGCTGCAGCAGCCGCTGTTCTCGGGCGACCACGTGCTCGAGTCGATCGCCAAGGGCGTCGGGTCGTTGCGCGAGGGTGCGCGCGGTCCGGCCGTGCGCGCGGTGCAGCAGTTCCTCGTGGGTCAGGGCCAGGATGTGGGGCGCGGCGGGCCGGACGGCAGCTTCGGCGCGGGGACCAAGCGCGCGCTGCAAGCGTGGCAGTCGGCGCACGGCATCAACGCGGACGGCGTGCTGGGCAAGGACACGCTGGCGGAAATGGAAGAGCTGCCCGCGGTGTCCGGCATGCCGGGCGCCACGGTGATGGCACCGCCGACCGTGCGTCCGACGCCGCCGGTAGGCGCGCCGCCGACCCAGGCGCAGCAGGCGGGCGGCACCAAGTCGAGCGCCGCGCCGGCAGGCAGCAAGAACGGTGGATTGCCGGAAGATTTCCAGAAGATGTGGGACGCGCACCCGCACAACTACCAGGAAGACGGCAGCAAGAACACGGCGAGCGCGGATCTGCAGGTGGCGCAAGGCTGGAACCCCGACCAGTACAGCAACACGTGCGCGATCCGCATGAGCATCATGTTCAACACGCTCGGCGGCAACTTCAAGATCACGAAGGAGAAGGCCAAGGCGGCGGGCATCGATCCGGGCCGCGTGCCTTTCTCGAAGAAGACCGGGTGGTTCTACATCCTGTCGGCCAAGGAGCTGTGGACCTACATCGAGAAGAACGCCGGCAAGCCCAGCGTGATGTTGCCGACGCGCGGCCGCTTCGCCAAGGCGGAGGATTTCCAGCGCTCGTTCGACAAGGACATCGCGCCCGCGATCAACGGCCGCAAGGGCATCGTCGCGTTCGACAAGATCTTCGGCTTTGCGGGCACGGGACACGTCGACCTGTTCGACGGCCAGCACTTGTCGGACTCGGCGGAGTGGTACCCGAGCGAAGCGATCCGCTTGTGGTACGTCTAGGCGCCGTTGGGCAACCAGCCGGCCGCCTGCGCGCGCCAGGCTCCTGACTAGACGACGACACCGCGCATTCCGTCCAGCTCCGCGCGCGCCAGCGCCTGACCCGCGGCGCCGTCGGCAATCCAGTGCACATCGCCATCGCCGTGCAGGTGCGCCAGCGGCAGCGCCTGGTCGCCGTGCCAGGCACGCAGCAGCGCATCGGCCTTGTCGAGACCGCTGGCCAACACGAACAAGTACGAGGCTTTGCGCAGCGGCGTGAGGGCCAGCCCGAGACGCTGCGCCGGCGGCTCCGGGCTGTCGTGCACACCGAGGCAGACGTCCTCGACCTGCAACGCTGGATGATCCGGCAGCAACGCGCCGATCGAACCGTCGTGGCCCATCGACAGCACCGCGACGTCCAGATCGCCTTCGAAGGTGCGCTGGAACTGCCGGCCGAAGCGCACGATCTCGGTCTCCAGCGGACCGCCGAGATCCATGGGCGCCACGCGATCCGCCGTCGTCGGCACGTGCGCCAGCCAGGCGTCGCAAGCCATGTAGAGGTTCGACGCGGGATCAAAGGCCTGCCAGTTGCCCGGCGTGGTGTCGGTGACCGGCAGCCGGCGCTCATCCGTGAAGGTAATCCAGAGGTTCGGATACACACTCGCCGCCAGGTGCTGGCGCAGGTAGTTGCACACGCCGCGCACCGCCGGACCTCCCGACAGCGCGAGCCGGCAGCGGCCGTGGCGCAGGATGGTCTCGGCAATGGCGCGGGCGATCATCGAGCCCGCGGTCTCCGCGATGTCCGCGGTGACGTGCACCATCGGCTTGTCCGAGTCTGCGTTGGGGTACAACACGATCATGGCTGGCTCCTCGTGCGGTGGATGGAGGTTCTGGGGCGGCGTCTAGGCGGGTGAACCTTCTGGCGAGATACGGAAACCGGCGCCGACGATGGGCTGCGGCGCGGCCTCCTGCTCGCGCAGATCCACCAGGAGATCGACGAGGTCGTCAAGCCCTTCGGCGTCGTCCAGCTCGATGCGGACCTGCGCCCAGCCAGCGCGCCACAGGCCACCGCACAGCGCTTGCGGCAGGTCGAGCCGGTGCAGCAGCGGATCGAGCCCCTGGTCGGCGGTGGGCGCCGCGAGCGGCCGCAGGTGATGCGCTTGCGGCAGGATCTGCAGGCCGCCACCCGCCGGCACGCACAGCAGGGCACGCGGCAGCCCGTCCTGGCGCACGCGGCGCACGCAGAGGCCGTAGAGGGCGTCTTCCAGCCACGCGACGTCCTGCTCGCCCAGGCGGCGCGCGTCCCACTCCAGCAGCTGGCCCTGCGCCTTGGGCTCGCCGATGGCCAGACCGTGCGCGATCGCCACGAGATCCTCGGTGCGCGAATCAAAGGCATCCTGCCACGGCACCTGGCGCGCGACCGCCTCGACCAGCGCCTCGAAGCCGACGCGACCCGCCAGCAGGCGCCCGGCCGTGACCAGCGGCGCCAGGCGCGGATCGGTGTGGCAGCCCGGCCCGGCCACGATCGCGTCCGGCGCCAGCGAGGGCACCAGCAGCGGCCGATAGGCATCGGCGGCGATCAGCGCGGCCAGGACCTCCAGAAGCCAGTCGCCATGCGGAGGTGGCTGCGAAGGCACGTGCGCCGCCGGCAGCCGCGCGAGGCCGAGCAGCACGGGCGGCACGAGAAAGCGGTCGACGAGCTCCGCCGGGGCGAGCCGCGAGCCCGGCGACAGCTCGGCCAGGGCGGCGTGGAGCGAGGCGTGCGGGACGAGCTGCGCGTCAAGAAGCGCTTGCAGCGTAGGGTGTTGCGTGAGCAGCGCCTCCGCGTCGGGGGCGCCGAGCGCGCCGGTCGGATCGACGTCGCACTCCACCAGCAGATCGAACAGGCAGCCGACGGCATCGAAGAGCATCGGCGCCGTGCGCGGCGTCAGCCGGGTCTGCAGCAGCGAGCGGGCGGGCATGGAGGCCTCCAAAGGCGCAGGGTACGGCCTGGCGTGGCTGGAGTGTACAGGCAACGCGCGGCAAGGGCACGCGGCGCGCAGGCCAAAGCGACAGTTTGACTTTTCTGTATATGTTCAACGTGATAGGCAACAGCCGGGGCCAACCGCGGTCGACAGCGATCGAAGGCGCGCGGTGGCGGAGAAGCCGCAGCGGCGCCATTGCCAGCCAGGGCGCACGGTTCGCAAAAGGTCGAAGCGCTCAGGCAGTTCGCGGCGGCGGGGCGCGGTGGCAGGGCGGCAAGAAAGGGCCGTGCGCGCAGGCACGTCGCGACTGCGACACGAACCGGTCCGGGCACCCCTCTTGCCAGCCGCGCGAAAAAGCGGCATGAGCGGGCCGGAGCAGAGGCGACACCGTCCAGGCGGTGTTCGGGTCGCCCTGCTGCGAACCAGCGTTCCGGCTCAGGAGTTCACCATGTCGCTCACGATGCATCAGGTCCCCATGCGTAGCCGGCCCGCGCTGCGAGACGCCGCCAGCAGTTCCCCGGCCTCCGAGCAGGAGACCGTCCTCTTCGGGTACGACGACGACTGGGAGGACGAAGAGGACGAAGATACAGAGGATTTCGAAGACGACGACCTGCTCGACGAGGGCGACGACGGCGACGACGACGAAGAAGACGAAGAGGAAGAGGTCGAGAAGGAGCTCAACTTCGACGACGACGACTACCCCGCGGAAGACGAGGAAGAGGAAGAGGAAGCGGAGCCGGAGATCGAGAAGGAGCTGGAGGACGACCCGGATCTGCCGAAGATCAAGTCCACGGGCGATGACCTGGAGGACGAAGACCTCGACCTCGACGACATCGAAGGGGACGACGAGGAAGAGGCGGATGATAGCAAGTGGTGGGATTGACGGGCTCGATCGCCGAATACATGGAGGCGAGAAAAGAGCCCGTCAATGTTGCTAGAACTGCGCGGAGCGCTCTGCGCGGAGCACCACGAGCCGATCGCCGAACACATGGAGGCGAGAAAAGAGCCCGTCAATACTGCAAAAACCTCTCGAAGCACCGCCCTCCAAACCCCGCGGCGATCCCCCGAACGACTCTCGCTTCAACCCACGACTTCTCGGGCGCCTCGCCACCGCGGCGACCGGGTGGGCGCGCGCCTTCGGGCTCGCTACGCAGCGTGCTTGCGCACATGGCGTTTGGCAGTCGCTGCGCGACCGGCGTCGGACGCCGCCCTCTGGGTGCTCATCCCTCGCGCACCTGCCGCCGCGCGCACGTGCCCGAACGCTGTCTCAACGCTTTCCCATCAGCGTTTGATCCCAGAGGCACAGCACCGCACCCCCGTATCGGCATCCCGCAATCGCAAGCGGCAAGCCCCGTCCGTCGCTGACTTTGCGATTCCGCACCCTCCCGGGCTCAATCCATCTGGACAGAGCTTGAACCATCAGCTATAAGTTGCCGTCGGCTGAGTTGCAGTGTCGGGATCGCATCCCGCCTCCACCATGCCCGCGCCTCGCTTCGTGTCCCGGAAGGTTGACCTTGACCTTCCCGCCTCGCAGCGGCCGCTGGCTGGTCGGCGGCGGCGCGCCCCCCTTGCCGGCGCTCAACCACGGTTTGCTCACCCGCCGCGCCCCGGATCGTCACCAGGAGAAGCATTCGACCCATGGAGCCCACGTCCACCGCACTGGTGCACACGCTGAATCTGCCGTCTCGCACGCGAAACGAGCCCACGCTGCGCGCGACCGCCGGCACCCGCGTGCGCGGTTTCATCGCCATGACGCGACCTTCCGTCGTCGCCCTGGTGTTCTTCACCGGCGTGCCCGCGCTCGCGATCACGGACGGCCGCTGGCCCAGCTTCACGCGCTCCGCCCTGCTCTTGCTCGGCGTCGCCCTGTGCGCCTCCGCCAGCTCGGTCTTCAACGCCGTCTTGGAGCGCGATCTCGACGCCCGCATGGAGCGCACGCGCGGCCGCCCCATGCCCACCGGCCTCGTCCGCCCGGTCGAAGGCTGGATCTTCGGCGCGCTGCTGACGATCGCCGGCCTCGCCGTCCTCGGCTGGCAAGGCCACCTGCTCGGCGTCATCGCCGGCGGCGCCAGCATCGCGTTCTACGTCTTCTGCTACACGATCTGGCTCAAGCCGCGCACGCCGCTCAACATC
>CAIXAA010000509.1 GCA_903917305.1 uncultured Myxococcales bacterium
GAGGCCACGATGAACCTTCGATACCATCAACTCCTGTGCCTTGTGGCCGCGACCGTGCTGGCTACCGGCTGCCTGGGTGCTGCCAAGTCTTCCACGGCTGCGGGCGCTGACGTCCAAGCTGGCGATGACACGGCGGCTCCCGGCGATGTGGCGGCAGGCGCCGACGCTGCGGACACGGCTGCGGGACCCGACATCGCCGCCGGCAAGGACACGACCGTTGCCCCGGACGCCGCTCCCGATGTCACGACTGCTAAGGACACGACCGAGCCTGCCGATATTGCAGCGGATGTTCCGACCGCGAAGGACACTGTCGAGACGCCCGATGTTGCGCCAGACGTCGCGACGGCGCAGGACACGGCGCAGACGCCGGATGCGACCACGCCGGGCGACACCAGCAAGCCTTTGCCGCTGCCGGCCTGCGCCAGCGGCAACTGCGCGAACTGCAAGACGACGTGCCCGAACGCGCCGGTGTGCAGCCCGGACAACAAGACCTACTACAACGACTGCGACGCCATCTGCTCCTTGAAGCTGGACAAGGGCTTGGACGCCGCGACCTGGGCCATGCAGGCGTGCCCGAGCTGCGCGAGCTGCACGCTGGCGGACAAGCCCGACGCCGGCTGGGGCAGCGACCCGACCGTCGGCTGGTGCGCGACGCTGGCGAGCGGCGCCAAGGTCACGGTCTCGATGGAGTGCGAGACCAAGTGCCTGGAAGGACTCGTGAGCGCGTCGCCGGGCGCGTGCAAGAGCAAGTGCAGCCAGGCGACGACGATGGGCGGTGCAGGGTGCAACTTCACGAAATACTTGCCTGTTTGCGCCAAGGAAGACGGCAAGACCTATGCGAGCCTGTGCACGATGGAAGCGTGCGACGTGGCCGGCTGCTTCCCGATCGGTTCGACTGCGAAGTCGGACACTTGCGCGGCCGGCGCGATGACCAAGGAGTGCGACGGCGAGTGCTTTGACGCGAACAAGACGCCGGCGTGCACGGGCGACTGTAACCCGACGTGCGCCATCACCAAAGCCGGCAAGGGCCAGCCGTTCCGCAACGAGTGCGTGGCCAAGGCGGCTGGCGCGCTGGTGGCGAACTGCGACGGGATCAGCGCGACGGCGGCGGATGTGTGCTCGGCGATGCTGTACAAGGGCAAGGGGTGCTGCGCGGACGTGGATTATGCAGTGGTCAAGCCGGTGTGTGCATCGCAGGGCGACACGTGGGTGACGTTCCGCAGCGAGGCGGAGTACACGTGCCTGTCGGCTGGCCAGACGGGCTGGGCGGTGCAGTACCAGGGTCCGTGCATCTGCAACTGCCCGAACACGGCCGACCCGGTGTGCGGCGAGGACGGGCTGACGTACACGAACCAGTGCCAGGCCAAGTGCTACAACCCGGGGACGTTCGGGTCCAAGCCCGGGGCCTGCAAGTAGTTTCGGCTTGCATAGGGGGCACTAGTTTACTCGCACAGCGCGCCTGACGCATCGAGCCGGGCCGTCCAACGGTAGATGGACGAGGCCGCCGCACCGGGCGCCGTCGCGAGCACGGCCAGGCCACCATCGGGTGCCGACGCGACGCCATGGGCGGCATAGCCGGGGAACCCGTGCTGCCAGAGCACGGTGTTGTCGGTGCCGAGAAGCGCGAGCCATGTCGCGGCCTTGCCATCTTCACCGGCCAGCACCAGCGTGCCGTCGGGGCGGACGGTGAGGGCGTAGGCGATGCCCGGATCCAGGATCGTCTCCGCCTGCAGCTTGCCGTCGTTGCCGAAGCGTGCCAGCCAGGCGTGGCTCACATCGCCCTTCGGATGCACACGCCCCGCCACCGCAACGGCGTTGCCCGGCAGCGCCGCGACGGCCCAACCGGTGCTCTCGACATCGGCGTGCAGGATCTGCGACCAGACCTGCTGTCCATTGGCATCCACCTTGAGCAGCCAGACGTGCTCGAGCCCGTCCGGCGCCGTCTCGCCCACCGCGACGAAGCCGCCGTCCGCCAGCGCCGTGACGTCATACGCAGCGTCCAAAGCCGTGTTCCCAAACGTCATGTCCCAGACCGGCTGATCCTGGCTGTCGACGCGCAGCAGCCACAGGTGGGGATCCGCCTGTGCATCCAAGGTCTTGTAGCCAGCCAGCACCCAGCCGTCGCCTGCCGGTGCCACGCCGTAGAACTCCTCGTCGCCGGCGCCGCCAAACTGTTTGACCTTCAAGGCAGGTTTTCCCGCAAGCACGTCCGCGTGCACCAGCCAGCCGTCCCAACCGCCCGCGCTGGCCGTCGTCGTCGCGCCGGCGAACACCGCGCCCGCGCCGCTCACGTGCATGGCGTGCAGCGCGTCCTGGCCCGCGCCGCCGACGTGGATGGTGAACGGCGCTCCGCCTCCGGGCTCGAACACGTCGATATCGCTGTCACTTTCGGTTGGACTCGTCTTGGTGGAGCTGACGGCGACCACGCGTCCTTCCGGCGTGAGCGCCACGGCCGCCGCACTGGCCGTGTTGCTGCCACCCGAGGTGAAGACCCAGGTTTTCTTGATGCCTGGCTTGCACTTGCCGGCCTCGCAGAAGTCGCCGACCGTGCACGGATCGCCGTCGTCGCAAGGGTCGACACACTTCGGTTGGCTGACATCCGCGGGCGCCGCCGCATCCACAGCGATGTCCGTCGGCGCTGCCGTGTCGGATTTCGTCGTCGAATCAAGGATTGCCAGTACATCCGACCCGGTGTCCGCATGGACATCCTGGACCGCCGCCGCGTCGGGCGCGTGGGCGATGTCCACCGTGCCGGCCGCATCCTTGGCGGGCGCGTGCGCCGCAGACTGGCCGCAAGCGGTGAGAAGAACAGCGAGAACTGCGAGGGCTTTCACGGCGATCTCCCGGTGGCATGACGGCGCCGCTGCGCCGTGTGCCCGATCGCCGCACGCCCGTCAACATTCCACGGTGTCCGCGCAGGGTTGTGCCAACGGGCGCGCTACGGCGACGTGCGCCCTTGCGCGACCTTCTCCACCGGCAGGTTCAGCTCCTCCCAACCCTTGATACCGTCCGGCATGATGAAGACGTTGGTATACCCGAGCGCAATCGCGGCCTTGGCGGCGGCGTGGCACGCCATGCACTGCGGGCTGCCGCAGTAGAACACGAGCATGGCGTCCTTGTTCGGCGGCAGCGCGTCTGCCTTCACCGCGTCCTTCGCCATCGACACCGCGCCCGGTACGTGGCCTTTGGCATAGCGTTCCGGGGAGTTGTTGTCGTAGATGTAGATGGGCGCGGCACCCTGGCGCTTGCTGTCCAGGCTCTTGGCGTCGATGCGGCGGAACGGCTCGATCTCCGCGGCGGTGGCAGTGGCGGCCGGCTTGTCGCAGCACGACCGGTGCATGGCGCCGCAACCGGGCAGGGCGACGACGGAAACCGCAGTGGCGCAAAGGGCAAGTGTGGTCAATTTCACAGCAGTTCCTGGCGCGCAGGCGGCGCGACGAAGGTCCACAAGGTGGAGAGCGCTGGCCCTCGCGTCAAGGCTTGCAGCGCAACTCGCCGAGAACACGGCCTGCCACGACGTAGAACGCGGGAACCGCCCGCAAGCGGAGCGCTGCCCAGACGACACCGCGACGGCGGCAAGGTCTCCTTTTGCCGCGAACCCAGCCTGGCAACGCCACATTGCCGGTGCGCCCTTGCGCGCTGGCTGTGCCGTCCTACACTCCACGCGCACAGTGAACTGATCCGGCAGGGAGCGTGATGGGCGGCGTCAATCCGTATATCGGCAAGTCTCAAGTCAAGCCGGCGCAGCGGCCGTTTCGCATCGTCGTGCGCGGGCTGCCGCAGCCGATCGACGTCAAGCCGGCGGATCTGCCGTGCGGGCGCGATGGTCTGCCCGGGTCGCTGCTGGACATCCTGCTGCACAACGGCGTGCCGGTGGATCACGCCTGCGGGGGCGTGGCCGCTTGCTCCACGTGCCATGTCATCGTGCACAAAGGTCTTTCCAGCTGCAATCCGGCCGAAGAGGCGGAAGAGGACATGCTGGACACCGCCCCCGGCTTGACGCCGCAGTCGCGCCTGGCTTGCCAGTGCGTGCCCGACGGCAGCAGCGAGCTGGAAGTGGAAGTGCCGAGTTGGAATCGGAATTTCGTCAAGGAAACCGATTTCTAGATGCCAGGCAGGCCTGCAGCGCGGGCCTTGGGAAGGCACGACCATGCGCGCGCATTGCGGTTCCAGAACGTCTATTCATCCAGTTGTCTGCGCCATGCTCGGCTCCGTGCTGCTGTGCTGCGTGCCGCGCCCCGGCTGGGCGGACAACCTCATCTGCGACCGCCTCATCGACGATTTCTCCATGGATGCTCCCGGCCATTGGCCGGCCGGCTGGCGCGAACGCGACGGCGCCAGCCCCGACGACGCGATGCGCCACAGCCGCTACGTCGTCGAACAAGCCGCCGGGTTCAAAGCGCTTCGTGCGACATTTGGCGACAAGTCGGTCACCATAGGCCGCAGCGTCAGCAACTGGGACCTGCAGCGCTACCCGGTGCTGCAATGGCGTTGGCAGGCCGTGCAACTGCCCAAGGGCGGAGACGAAACGCGCGGCAGCCACAACGACACGGCCGCTTCGGTCTACGTCTTCTGGAAGGCGGCGTGGCCGTTTCGCGTGCAGAGCCTGAAGTTCACCTGGAGCACGACGCGCCCGGTCGGGACGCACGCCGACCGCGGCATGGGCCACTACCACGTGCGGGTAATGGAGAGCGGCCGCGCCAACCTTGGGCAATGGCGCACGGTGCGCGCCGACGTGCTCGCCGAGGCGACGCTGCGGTTCGGCAAGGATCTGCAGGTGCCCTACGGGATTGCCGTGCTCACCGACGGCGATGACACCGAGAGCCCGTCCGAGGCGCTCTACGCGGAATTTCGCTTGTGCCGGCGGGCTCCGGACTGACGCGGCGCGTTCAAGGAGCGTCTGCGGGGGCGACGGCCAGGGCCGGACCCTGCTCGACGTCGCAGCCCACGGCGAAAAGCAGCTCGGCGCGGGCGACGCGCAGATCGCGCAGTCCCTCGTAATAATTTCGCTTTGCCGACAGGAAGGTGAGCAGTCCCTCCAGGATGTCGCGGGCTTCGCCTGTGCCAGTGCCATAGGCCGCGGCGGCGAACGTGAGCCAGCGCTGCCCGGCCTTGACCTGCTCCGCCGCGAGCGGCGTCATGTCGCGCTGCCTTTGGTATTCCGCAAACGCTTTGCGTACTTGCAGCGGAATCCCCGTCGCGGCGAAGCGCGCCTGTGCCTGCACCTCGCGCGTCATCGCCCGCGCCCCCGCGGCTTTGGCCAGCGCTGCGAACGGGTCGAAATTCCAGAAGAATCCAACAGCGAGCCCGCCCGCGACGATGTTGTACGGGTCGTTGTGGTACGGATTCGGATCGTCGTCGCGGGTCGGCGTCCAGCCCGCCTCGAACTGACCGCCAACAGCCAGGATTGGAGCATTGGCGCGCAGCTCCGCCTTCGCCAGCGCCTCGGTCGCCTGCAGGCCGTGGTCGATCTGCTGCCACTCCGGCCGTTGCTGCCCTGCCAGTTGCAGCAGCGCCTCGCGCGGCGCCAGCGGCGTGCCGTCCTCCGGCGTCAAGCGGGTCTGCGCCAGGATCAGCGTGGCACCTTCCGGCAGATCCATGGCCTGGCGCAGCGCCTGCAGCGACAGGTCCGCGCCATCGACGGCCTGGCGCGTCAGCCGCTCCACTTCCAACTGGCCGTAATGCAAGCGATCCAGATCGACCTGCGTCACCTTGCCGCTGCCCTCGTCAAAGAGCGTCTGCGCCCGCTCGAAGGCCTGCGTCACCGTCGTGCGCGCCAACTCGAGCGTGGGCAGCAGGCTGCGCGCGTACAGGTGCACGGCGTAGAGGCGCCGAACTTCCAAGGCAATGATATTGCGTGTTTCTCTCACCCGCGCCACTTCGACCAGCGCGCGCTGCCGGGCTGCATCGGCCCCCGCCTCCGCGCGACCGAAGCTGTAGACCGGCCAGGCCAGCGTCGCCTGCAGCCGGGCATACGGCCCCCAGGCGCCCGGCGAGAAATCATAGCTGACGCGCGGAGTTGCACCCGTGCCGTGCACGGTGAAGGTCGGCGCGACAAACCCCAGCGCCGTCAGCTTGGGGCCGTACAGCGACTCCACCTCGGCCAGCCGCGCTTCCCATTGCTGGACGCGTGCTTGGGCTTCCCCGATGCGCGGCGAACGCTCCAAGGCGATCCAAACGCAAGCCTCTGCATCGACAGGTTGTTCGCCGGGCATGGCCGAAGCCGCGCCAGCCAGCGCCAGCGCGCCCAGCCACAGTGCGAGCAGCGTGGCGCGGCCGGCAAACGTCACAGGCCGTCCTCGCCGCGCTTCTTGCGCTCCTCATCGTACCGCGTCTGCAGCTTGCGCAGCAGGCCCGCAACGCCGTCCTTGTTGAGGATCTTCCCGAATTGATTCCGATAATCCGCTACCAGCGACGCGCCGTCAAAGCTGACGTCGTGCACGAGCCACCCGTCCTTGCCGCGGCGCCAGTGGAACGTCACGTCGGTCTCCACATCCTCGGCTTCCTTGCGGGCATGGACAATCACGTCGGCCGAATCGCCTTGCTGCGTCCCGGCTTTGGCGCTCCAGGTCGCGCCGCGCAGCGCGTCGGGGTAGGCGACCAGCCGGATCAGCTCCCAGAAAAGCTGTGAGTATTTGACCAGTTGCGCCGCCGTGAACTGGCTCTTGTAGGGCGCCACGGCCTCCGCGGTCAGGGCGTCGCGGTCGAAGGCGGCGTCGAGCTGCTTGTACACGTCCCGATTGGCCTTTTTCGCCGCGTCGCTGAGCTGGGCGCCCGGCTTGCCGTGCTGCACCGACTCGAACGTGTGCATCAGCGCCTGCGTGCGCGACAGCGGCGTCTCGGCCGCAAAGCCAGGC